>PEYM01000096.1:0-261 GCA_002774365.1 Candidatus Saganbacteria bacterium CG08_land_8_20_14_0_20_45_16
AAGAATAACATCCCTCACGTTGCTAATGGTGGTGCAATCGTTGAGAAAGAGGTTTGGGGCACAGGCTCCTAAGCACCTGAATAGTTACGTGTTTTTGCTGATTTTGGGGTGTTTGGCAACGGAATCTCAACCATCAAGGCAGATACTGGTTAAACCTCTTCCCCCGCGCGAACCCCATTAGCGTAATATTTAATTGCTTGGCTAACTTTATAGCCATATTGGTGGGGGCGGAGCGGGAGACAATGAGGGGAACTCCGAGCC
>PEYM01000096.1:282-4468 GCA_002774365.1 Candidatus Saganbacteria bacterium CG08_land_8_20_14_0_20_45_16
GGAACTCCGAGCCTGGCGGCTTTGATTAGTATTTCAGATGAAACTCGGCCGGAAAGAAGCAGAAACTTGTCTTTTGTTTCTTCACCTTTTAAAAAAACCTCGCCAATAATTTTATCCACCGCGTTATGCCGGCCGATATCTTCGGCAAAAGCCATAATTTTATCTCCCTGGCAGAGCGCCGCGCTATGCACTCCTCCGGTTTCTCGAAAAACAACTGATTTTTTTTGGAATTCAGCCATTAAATTTAGGATTACTTCCGGTTCAATGTTTAGTTTTGCTTCAACCGGCCGGCAGCCGCTAAAATCTTGATAATTATAAAAAGTCTGACCGCGACCGCAGCCGGAAGTAATGATCCGTTTTTTGTTCAGCTCTTCTTTTGAAAGCGGCTGGTTTGTTTCTATTCGCGCAACCGTGGTCTTTTCGTTCAGATCAACGGATTTTATATCCGCTTTCGATGAGATAAAACTTTCAGAGACCAAATATCCAATCGCCAATTCTTTTAACTTATCAGGCGAGCAGAGCAGGGTTGAGAGCTCTTGGTTGTTTAATATAATAGTAAGGGGGATTTCAATGACAACCTTGTCGAGAAGCTCTTCTGATCCTTGACGCAGGTATATTTTAGTTATTTTTATTTTTTCAAACAAGCTTGGTTAAGTTTTAAACAGCTACAAATTCGGCAAAAGAATCAGAACGAGGGATTGGCAAGTTGTCTTTCATTAATCCGCCAACGTGTAATTCAATCGCTTCGTGCATATTTTGTTCAGTCTCTTCCCGAGTTGTGCCTGTGGCAATACAACCGGGTAGATCCGGAGCGTAAGCAGAATAATTACCATTGGCCTTTTCAATAACTATTAAAAAACGGTGCATTGTTAATTTCCTCCTTTTTGTTTTTTTAATTGCGCTTGTTTTAAAATGCTATTTAATGTCCCAGGCGCTAAATCATGGCTGGGATGTCCGGCAATGGTGACTCTCCCCAGCTTCGCGGGATGTTTGTACTGACGATGACTGCCCTTTGTCGCAACCAGGTGCCAGCCATCTTCTTCTATTAGTTTAATGACATCTCTGACCTGCATTGAATTTTTATTATATCACAAAACCTAAAGCTTAACTTGACTTTTTCCGGGGGGATTAAACGCAATTGGCACAAGAATAGTTGGGTATCTTCTTCAAATCCTTCTGCAAATTAATGTTCAAAAACGAAGTCAAATTGGGATCGTATTTTTTGATTTCTTCTTTTGAAACATATCGCACGTTAACTTCGGCAAAAAAATCCTGGATTTTGTTGTTGCCGGTTGTGAGCTGCCTTTCAATTGCCGGCAAACAGCTTTTGGCGTAAATGGCAAACAGCGGCTCCAGCTTATCGGCTATGCTTGGCACAACAACTTGTCCCTCTTTAATTCCAGATAAATATCTGACTAATCTGGGATTGATCAGCGGCATGTCGCAGGCCACCACAAAATTGCGCTCGGTATCAGAGGCCAAGAGACCGGAATAAATGCCGCCGAGTGGGCCGTGCTCACGGATTTTATCCGTAACAATCTTTACGGGAAAGGCTTGGTATTTTTCAGGAAAATTTGTCACCACGATAATCTTTCTAAACAGGAGTGATAGGGGAAAGAAAAGGGACTCCACAATTGTGGAGTCCCCTATTTTTGCAAAGGCTTTGTCCGAGCCAAAACGGCTGCTTTTGCCACCGGCTAAGACAATCGCATTTGTCATGGTTTACTGTTTGTTGTCTTTCGCGTAGACAAACCAGTAGGTCATCCCGACAAACAAAGCGCCTCCAACTATGTTGCCTAGGGTGACAGGAATTAAGTTGACAGTGACAAAATTGCCCCAGGTTAGATTGGTTAGGTCAAGGCCAGAAGCAGCAACCGCGCCAGTGGATTTTAGGAAGATTCCCAAAGGAATAAAATACGTGTTGGCGACACAGTGCTCAAAACCTAAAGCCACAAAGGTCATGATCGGAAAAAAGATTGCGAAAATCTTGCCAACCACATTTTGTGATGCAATCGCCATCCAGACGGCTAAACAAACCAGGATATTGCACAGGATTGCTCGGATAAAAGCCTCGCTCCAGGAGAGAGACCTTAGCATTGGCAATTTTTAAGGCGCTGCCGCCGGTTAAAAAGTCGCCGCCCTTCCACAAGCCGCTGGCTAAAATAAGGTAAGCGATAAAAACAGAGCCGATAAAATTGGCGAGATAAACAATGATCCATTTATAAAGCACTTTGCTGTATGAAACACGGCCTTCCAGCGCACTCATGAGCATTAAGTTGGCCGGTAAAGAGCTCGGCCCCGGCGATAACCACTAATATAAGTCCAACGCTAAAAACACCGCCGACAAAAAACTTGCTAAGACCAACCCCGATGTATTTGGCTGAATCAGCGCCAAAAGCAATATACATACCGGCTAAAATGCCTAAAATAAGAAGTTTTGTTACAGAAGCATTGGGCTTGGCAACACACAAAGTCTTAGCCAACGTTTCCGCAACATTTGCGGGGGTCTTGCAACTTATATTGATCGTATCGGCCATTGTGAGTCCTCCTTTTGTTAATTAGAGCCTGCGAAACCATGGTCCCAGAGATAATTAAGTGCTTCCCCACCTCCCTCCTTCAAATAAAGATTGTGAATTGATTCACAATCTTTATTATCATATATGAATTGGGAGGGCTTGTCAAGAGGAGTGAGGGAGATCTCGCCGACTTTGGCTAAAAAGCCAAAGTCGGCAAAGATTTTAAAACTAGAGGTTAATCTGGGCCCTTAAGGCGTAGGAGCTAACTGTTTGCCCAGCGTTAACTGCAGCAGCTGAAGCATAAGTGACTGCGTCATAATCAGCTACTAGTTTTACGTTGGCATTCCAATCGTAGGTACCACCGATCCACATCCTGGTACGGCCATCGTTATCTGTGGTGCGGTTCGGGTCATAAATATCAGCCCGGGCGAAAACCCCGTATTTATCTAGCATGTCTGTCAAGCTGCCTAGGTCATATGTTCCTGCAGCGCTGACCCCTAAGAGTCCCGTGCCATACATGACTTCTAGATATGTTTTCGCAAAGTTAGCATCGTAAGCAGCTAGCAAGTTAGCCATTTTGTTGCCAGTGTTGGTATTGCCAACCCCAACAATGCGGCCACCAGCAGCTACTGTTAAGCCTGGCCAAACTTCTGAATCAAATCGCATAGCAATATTTTTGCCTTGATCTGTTTCTGCGGCAGTAAAACCATTGCCATTCAAGACGGTTACTGTGTAATTGGTGGTTGGCAGACCAAATAGGTTAACCTTTCCCAGCCCAGCCAAGCCAAAATCAGAGGTGGTGATGCCACCATCCAAGTTCAACATACTGGTCTCAACTACTCTCAACCCAAGGAGTCCATCGACCCAAGTTGACCAATAAGTTGGCTGCATGCCGATCCTGGTGTTCATGGTGATGCCAGGGATTACGCTAAAGGTATCTTTTAAATCAACATAAGCATATTTTAAGAAGGTCTCTAGTCTTGTGCCACTGTTCCTGGTTGAATCTAAAACGACCTTGGCGTCTGCGTTCTCTCCCACGTTGCTATTGATTGTTAGGTAGGCTCTGGTGACATCAAAATTATTGATGACCCCGCTGTTGTTCCCGTCCGTTTGATATCGAACAAAAACCGTTCCAGAAACAGGCGCGCCGGTCCCAGCAGCTGCTTTCCTGGCCAGGATCTTGTTGACTATTTTTTCAACCTGGGTTTCAGAAGCGCCGCCGCCGATTGACTTGGCCATTTTTGAGAGAAAAACCGCTGTTTCATAACGGCTAAGTTTTTTGTTGCCACGAAAAGTGCCGTCTGGAAAACCATTGGTAACCCCTCGATTGACGAGATCATAGACAGCGCTGGCTGCCCAATGGTCATCAGGCATATCTTTAAAGGTCAGCGCGCTGGCTGGTAGGGACATTATTAAGGCAGCGAAAAGGCACAAGGATACAAACTTTTTCATATTAATTCTCCTTTGATCTTTTTGATAATTAATTCTTGCCAAATTCATTTCACCTCCTTTTTTAGCTGATTGAATTCTCTAGTCAATTGAAATTATAACACAGTGTATATTCGGTGCAACAACTATTATAATGGACTGAAGAATTTGGACAGGTAAAATGAGTGCGGGTTTCCTTCTTGAGCGGTAGAATATAAGTATAAACGGGGAGGAAATCAAAA
>PEYM01000133.1 GCA_002774365.1 Candidatus Saganbacteria bacterium CG08_land_8_20_14_0_20_45_16
TAAACCTAACCCTTGAGGTGGCTGGTTTTAGGTTCTCGTATACCCCACTGGCCGCAGATGCAGTAGCGGGAACAGCCGGGACATATCATGTTCGTTATGGTTATCACGAGTTTACTGTGGCAAACCGAGCAGAAGCTCAAACCTATGCCAGAATGGCTTTGCGTTTAAGTCAGGGGGATGATGTGTGGACCAATCCTAATTATGGTAGAGCCTATCATGTTTTAGGTTATTTAGGGGAAGATGACGTATTGCCAGCGGCCCAAGCTGGTCAAACAATTACTTTATCACTGGATGATTTGGTTGGAATGGTTACTGGGCCTCTTGGTCCAGTGGTTAGGCGAGGGGTGGCTGGGAGCAGGTTGATAGAGGTGCAAAGAGTGGCTGTTGCAGCTCTAATTTCAGAGCACAATGTTGAGTCTGACGCCCCAGCATCACCACCTGTGCCTAATTCTGTTGCGGAGGCGGATGGGTTGATGGAGAGGGGGAGACGGGTGCTTTTTAATAGCCCAGCAATAACGGAAACTCCTGCCCATCAGGCAAACCGTCTTTTTAGGCAAGCGTATGAATCAGACCCATCTCCACAAAGAGCAATAACTATAATTGGTTATTATTTGGATAGGAGGCGCTCCCCTGTCTCTAACGTTGAAGGGGTCAGAAAGCGAACCCTTATATTCTTCTTGCAATGGTTGACCCCAAGCGATATTACTGATGAGAATAGAGCGCTTGTTGAGCGAGCGCTAACTCGGGTGCACGCAAGCTCAGATCTTAGAGCCCAGATACTTGGGAGGGAAGGAAGTGTGGCTGCTGTTGAAGAGGCAGCAGCACCAGTGCCAGAAGAGCCTGTTGCAGTTGTGTCAACGTCAACCCAACCTGAACCAGTAGAAGCGCCAGCAGGGCGTGAGGCTGTCGGAGCGGAACGCATAGCCGCGAGCATGCAAAGAATTGTACAAGAAAGAATTTTGACGCATGGCAGGACAGACAGTGACTCAAACGGTGTTTTGGCTGGGGAAGAAAGGGCGACTCTTTCTGACTCTGAAAATGCAGCATTAATTACTGCTAGGGAGGAGGTTGGCCGATCAAGGGCTGGTGTTCAAAGGAGCTTAGCGTGGCTTGGACGTTTGCAAACCAGGGCGGAAGAGGCAAGGGCAACAACTTTAGTAAGCAGGATTAATCGCTATATTGATGATGGGAGAGCTCTTTTAGAACACATAAACGCAGCGCAGGAAGCAGAGAATGCGAATCAGGTGAGGACTGCCTATTCTGCAACAGCGGAAGCTAGGCAAGAATTTTTAGGGATTGATATTGCTGGACTTGAGAGTGAGGTGGTTGGGGCAGAAAGGGATGCTGTCGCAGTGGCCGAGAGGCGAAGGGTATCTGCTGGAGCAACTGTCACAGATACTTCAGAAGTGCCGCCTGAAGAAGAGGTGGAAAGAAATAGTCCCCAAGCTCATACCGCGTCGCTCCTCGTGGCGCCACGAAATATTAGACAACAAGCTGAAACACAATTTACCTCAAGGCTCTTAGAGCAAGCACGAAACCACAGCATCACAATTAGTCGAAGGGTGGTTTATACAGGCACATATGATCCAGTAACTGGTGCAGTTGTTTTGCGATATAATTATCCTGGGCCGCGCAACGGGATAAGTGCTTTGGAGACTTATGTGAGAACAATTAGCTTTACCGTTTCCTCTGATTCAACACTTACAGGCCGCTGCCGCATCTCGTTTTCTTATATTCCACAATAAGCCTAAAACTTAATCAAGTTTTTGAGATCAAGTGCCCTTACCGTGACAATGGACAATGGGGAAAAATCCGAAATCCGAAAGTCCGAACAATGAATAACTATTATAATATGTCGCCACAGGTGACACGACGTTCGGATTTCTGACATTCGTCTTTCGGATTTTCTCCTCAAATGGTCAATTTGACAAAATCAAGCGCCGCTATAATATGCCCATAGTTTAATACAGGCCATGTTCTAATATGGGTATATGATATAACATATGTTTAATAGGAGAATAATTAAATATCTTGAAAAATGGAAGGATTTCCCAGGAAGGAAGCCTTTAATTCTGCGCGGGGCCAGGCAGGTTGGAAAAACAGTTGGAGTAAAGCTTTTCGCGCAAAAGCATTTTCAAGATTGTATTTATATTAATCTTGACGACGTTTCACAGATTTTTTTCGCGGCAGGATCGCCGAACAAATTGTCGGCCAGCAGCTCTTGAGCCTGGGGGAAACGGCTCTAAGCCAATTGTATTACTGGTATCGCGATGTGCCTGGGAGCACGGCTGAAATTGACTTTCTTTTGGCTGGCAAGAATGGCTTGATCCCTATAGAGGTTAAGGCGGGCAAGACAGGGAAGCTGCGCTCCCTTAGAGAGTTTATTTTAGCTAGTAAGGGAACCAGGGCCATGCGTGTCTATAGCGGACCGTTGCGTCAGGAAAAAGTCTCAATCGGCCAGATTTCATTTGATCTGCTTTCCCTCCCTTTTTATCTTCTGCCCAGGATCAAGAGTTTCGCGGACTAAAACTTGAGCAAATTCTTTAATTGCCCCTTAGCCTCTTCTTTAAGACGGGCTTTTTCTGCTTCAGCTTTGGCCTCGGCCTCTTTTTTAAGCTCGGCTTTTTTGGCTTCAACTTCTTGGCTCACTTGAGACACAATTTCAATTTTCTTAGCTTCAATCACAGCCTTAATTTTGCCAACAACTTTTTCAATTGGCTTGTCCAGGATCGGAATAGGGATCGGCATTTTTAAGCTGCCGGTCAGCTCAAGGGTAATTTCGAGCCACCCCTCATTGTCACGCAGTAGATTGAATTCCCTGGCCAGCTCTTTGGTCGCGGCTGGCGAGGCGCGCAGTTTTAAGCGGTTGCCACTAACATATTTTAAAGCCTTTAGATCGAGACCGCCGTCAAAAAAGACATTGAGATCATGGTCCTTGAGCTTTAAGTTTTTCAGATCAAGCAATTGATTGGCAAAACTAAAGTCAGCGGTTAGCAGGGAGATTTTGAGATCTTGTTTTAAGGCTGGGGTCTTAATTTTATCAGCAATGGCGTCTAAGCTCTTGAGCCGTTTTAATTCTCCATCTTTTAAGGAGAGTGAGCCATCGGCCGAAAGGTTGGCCATGATATCAGAGGCCTCAACCCCCTGGCCCGAAAGGGCGAGGGTAGCATCAAGCCGGCCAAAAACCTTATTGGATAAGTCTTGGTAATTTTCTAGCCTGGTTAAAAAAGTTTCAACCACCGCGTTGCTAAACGGCGCGGCATTAAAATTTTCCAATTTAAGGTTTTTAACAGTGTAGCTTAGCCCTGGGGCGGCTAGGTTGATCTTGGCCAAGCCAGAGAGCCTCCCTTCGTAGAGCCTGATTTCTTTGAGCTCGGCCTTAAGGTTTTTTTGCGCCAGCGAGAGAGCGGCGTTAATTTTGTCGACCCCAAAATTTAGCACGGTCAGATTTTCAAGGTCGAGCTGAGCGTGAATTTTGAGTTTGGCCGGGAGTTTGGCCAGCGCTTGGTTGACTTTTTGGGTTAGTTCACCTGGTTTGGCCTTTTGTTTGGCCTTGGGCTGGTCAGCCACAAAAATAGCCAAGAGGGGATCGAGCGAGAGTTTTTTTGAGCTGATGGAAAAATCAATGTTTGGTCCAGCTTGCCAGTTTGAGGCTGTGGCCGCAATATTTGCCTGTTCCCCTGCTAGCTTGAGATTAAGGGCGGGAAAACTCGCGATTTTTTTGGAGAGGTCAAGCCTCAGCCCCCCTGCTAGTGAAATAGGGATATTTTTGCCTTGATAAGTGGCCACCGCAGAAAAACTAAAATCAATTGGCTTGAGCAGTGAGAGGGTGATCCCTGATATTTTCAGGTTCGCGTTTTTGATCTCGTTCTTTAACTTTGTTACATGGTCGACATAAGTGATCTTAGCATTTTTAATTGAGAAGGAATCGACAATCAACGAGAACCCTTGGTCTTTCTTCTCGGCTATCGGCTTTTCAGCTGTTCGGCTTTTCGATTTCCCCCCCATATCAGAAAAATTAAACTCGCCAGACGAACCTTTTTCTATGAGAATTTCCGGATTAACCAGTGAGATTTCTTTCACAATAATCTGGCGCTTAAAAATTGGC
>PEYM01000076.1 GCA_002774365.1 Candidatus Saganbacteria bacterium CG08_land_8_20_14_0_20_45_16
GGCTGTTGCCGTTTAAATTTTCAATGTCCCTGCCCATTTGGGCTTGATCCTTGATAACTAATTTCTACTTGACTACTTTATAGTATGTCTTTTTTAGATAAAAGTATTTTACCCCCCCCCCAGGATTTTTGCAAGGGGAATTTTGGATAAAGAAATTTTGATAAAAGAGGATGGAAAATTAATTGTCTTTAAGCTGCTTTTCTATTTCCCTCATCACATCTTCCAATGAAGTCTCATATGAGAGCCGAATAGTTTTCTGGTGCGCTAAGTGTTTATGATGAGGAAAAGTTTTGACTTTTTTATGATGTGGGGCATTGTCCCAGCCAACTATCAATTCATTAGAGCCCGTTAGCCAATAATAGCTATAAGACAAGAGGACATCGTTACGCCAAGACTCCGTCATTCTTAATACAGACTCATCCTTAAACGTAATTTTAATTTTAAAATAATCGCCATAATTTTCTAAAACTTCCAGGCTTTGGACAAGGTGACCAAATTGCCTTTCAATCAAAAAGATTCGTTCTTCAACTCGCACGATATTAGCTTTTTCCAAAAGATTTCTTAAGGAGCTGATTAAACCACCTAATAATTGACTCTGTGTCTTTTAACGTGTTCTCCCAATGTCCCCACTCCACAAAATCTTCATGAGCGTTATAATCAGCGCTAACAGCAAGTCCCTTATTTTTAAGGGTTTTATATGATTTTCGGTGTTTTTTCTGAAAAGCCGCAATTTTTTCTTTTGCCAAAGCCCGACGAGCCTCAAATAAAGGGAGACGCACTACAAGGCCCTCTCTAATAACAGAATCAATCTCTTTATCAGGCAATAATTTAGACATTTGTTTTAACTCTTGCTTTGTCATGATTTACCACCTCGCCAATAAATTATATCACAGAGGCCGTTAAATAGAAGGGTTTGCCTCTTCGCAATTAACTTTTTGATCTGCCGCCACGATCACCTTAAAATTCTGCGTCTTAATCCCACCCCTATGGTGGTGGGCAATAATCTCTAAAACCTCGGGAATTTTATCAGCCGGAAAATTTATTTTACTCAAAAGATTCTCGGCAATTGGCGGTCCCTCAATCTCCTGATACTTACCGGCCACTGAATCATATTTACGCTCACAAGCATGGATGCCTATATCGTGCAGAATTGCCGCGGCAAAAATTACTTCTGGGTCCCCACCCTCTCTGGCTATGATCTCTTCAGCATACTTTAAAACCCTATGCGCATGGTTAATCCTTTTGACATCTTTGCCAAAATAATGCTCCATTCTGCTTAAAAGTTTCTGTTTCATAGCTACCTCCCTAACATAATTAATTCCACATCCGACGCTACCTCACCAGTTGGCTTGATATCAAACTTTTCCACTAAAACCTTAGCAACATTAGGAGAGAGGAAAGCCGGCAGGGTTGGACCGAGTCTTATCCCCTTAACCCCCAGCGCCAATAAAGCCAATAATACAATCACTGCTTTTTGCTCATACCAGGCAATATCATAAGAAACAGGGAGATCGTTGAGGCTCTTTAAGCCAAAGGCTTCCATCAGCTTTTGGGCAATTACTACCAACGAATAAGAATCATTGCACTGGCCAGCATCAATTACCCGGGGAATACCGACAATATCACCCAAATCCAGCATGTTATAACGATACTTGGCACACCCGGCAGTTAGAATCACAGCGTCTTTTGGTAAATTCTCAGCTACCCGGGTAAAATAATCACGATTTTTATGGCGACCGTCGCAACCTGCCATAACTACAAACCTTTTTATTACTCCAGATTTTACCGCCGCAACTACTTTGTCAGCTATTTGCAAGACCTGATTATGAGCCAGGCCAATCAGGATTTTCTTCCCCTGGGTCTCTTTCAAACCACCCAGCTCCTTGGCCTTGGCAATGACTTTTGAGAAATCCTTAGCTTTCCCTGTTTGCCACTTTGCAATATGGGCAATGCCCGGCCAGGCGACCAGGCCAGTGGTAAAAATCCGGTTCTGGTAGCTCTCTTTGGGCTTTTGCAGACAATTGGTGGTCATCACAATCGCACCATTAAAAGCGTCGAATTCTTTTTGCTGGTTGTACCAGGAGGTGCCATAATTACCAACTAGATGTTTATACTTTTTAAAAGCCGGATAAGCATTGGCAGGGAGCATCTCGCCATGGGTATAAACATTGACCCCCTCCCCCTCTGTTTGCTTTAAAATTTCCTCAAAATCCAAAAGATCATGGCCGCTGACAAGTATAGCCGGGCCTTGTTTTGTTCCGGTAAAGACCTCGGTCAGCTCCGGATGACCATACTTTTCTGTATTAGCCTTGTCCAGCAAAGCTAAAGCCTGCGCCCCCACTTGCCCGGTTTTAATAGTTAAAGCCACCAGTTCATCAATACTTAGGTCTTTTAATAAATCTCCCAGGGCTTGCTCGATAAAACCAAAAATCTGCTCATCTTTATACCCTAAAACATAAGCATGATCAGCATAGGCGGCAATCCCTTTCAGGCCATAAAGAATGAGCTCTTTGAGCGAACGGATATCCTCATTCGCTTCAGCTAAAATGCCAAATTTAACTTCTTTAGGCAGAGCTTTCCCCTCTTTTAATTGGTTGCGCAGTTTCTCTCCCTGGGCAACCAACTTAGCAACCCTTTCATTATCAAAATTAACATTGGTAACAGTTGTAAATAAGCCTTCAATTAAGAAAACATCAACTTCTTCAGCCACTGGCTGGCTGCCAGCTCTTTTTTGACTGGCATAACAGCCGATTTCTTTTAAAACTAAGATTAACTTATCCTGAGCATTAGAAACCTGTTCGCTTTTCCCGCATATCCCAACCGCATCACAACCCAACCCTTTACTCGCTTCCTGACACTGATAACAAAACATTGACATAATTTATACTCCTTTCAAAATAGAGCCTGAGACTAAACGTCTCGGCTCCTCAGGAAACCGCGACGTTCAGTCGCAGGTTTCCACAATATTAAATCCACTCCTCGCTTAAGATTCCCCCTTCAAGAGAGACTACTATTTTTTTAATTGGAATTTTGCGCTTAGCCTTGGAAAGCGCCTGCCGGGCAATCGTAGCCAAACCAGAGCAGCAAGGCACTTCCATAATCATTACAGTTAAAGTGTTAATTTTAGCCTCATCAATCAAACTCACCAGCTTTTCAATATATATATCCGTCCCCTCATCCAGCTTGGGACAAGCAATGGTCAGTTTTTTGCCGGCCAGAAAATCCTTGTGAAAATCGCCAACTGAAAAAGCCGTGCAATCGGCCGCTAGTAAAACATCCGCGTTTTGAAAATACGGCGCCCCTGGCGAAACCAAATGCAATTGAATCGGCCATTGTCGCAACTTTGACCTTCTTTTGCCTCCCTCTTCCTCTTCCTGTTCCTCTTCCTTTCCCAGTTCCTTCGCCATTGTTCCCGGGCAACCACACTTTAAAGGTTCCTGCTTTTTCATATGCTCTTTCACCTTATCTTCATCAAACTCATCAGCTTCCCTCTCTATAATATGTATAGCGTCTTGCGGACAGTGGCCAAGGCAGGCCCCCAGACCATCGCAGAAAGTATCGCTGATCAGACGAGCTTTTCCGTCAATAATCTGAAGCGCCCCCTCTTTGCAGTTTGGTATACACAAACCGCAGCCATTACATTTATCTTCGTCTATCTTTATAATCTTTCGTTTAACCATAATTATTTATTAACCAACCAAAACTCTCGTCCGATCAACCAGTTCGCCTCGTTTCCCTTTGTTCCAACCTGAAACCCTTGAAAAATACCCGGTTACACGGGTTATATGATCAATGTTCCTTCCGTCAATGATTACTTGTTCCAATTTGGCAGAAGTCAGCTGTGCTAGAGCCTGTGGCTCTACCTTAACTTTCTGGTGCTCCGTGTCAAAAATCGTGTGGCGGAAATAAAGGTTACCGTCATCATCCTGCGTCCATTCCACATTTGGTTGTGTCACCACCAACTTAAAACGATACCAAAACCAACAACGTGCGACTTTAGAACCAGCAAGTTAAGCGGTACCAATTAGCTGTTAAACCAAAGCGCCCCCACCTCCTGCCGGATAAAAAACAAAGGAGTTGCCAAC
>PEYM01000116.1:0-14450 GCA_002774365.1 Candidatus Saganbacteria bacterium CG08_land_8_20_14_0_20_45_16
GGTTTGATGGATGGGTTTTCGTTTAGCTTGGTAAGCTTGTAGCAGCAGAGAGAGTTTGTGGAATAGCGCTGACTGAAACTCCTCGCTTAGCGGCTTTTGGTGATGGTTTGTCTGTTGAGGAAAAAAGCAGGGTCGCGGCCCATCCTAAAGTGTGCGGCTTTTGTCATTATCGGGCTGAGGCGATAAGAGCTGTCCTGATTGAACATGGGAGCATAGACGCTCCAGCCGTAGTTAGGTTAAGTAAAATATTCAGCCAAAGATTTTTGTGCCTGGGTTGGGCAATTAGAAGCAAGGTTGAGCGCTTTAGCAAATTTGAATTAAAAGACCCTATCGAAATAATGGCTGTGGCTACCTATTTAATGCGACTTTCTAATTGGGCTGCCCCTAGAACTGGACAACGTAGCAGAAGCGGTGATCCATATTTTGTAATTGAATATGTTTTGGGCCCAGCCAACAACAGCTTGCCAGCTAGCAGCGAATTACCTGATCGCTAGGTTAGGCCCTAGTTTTCAGTCCCACCACTTAATATTTTGTTCTTGATGTTTTTGTTGATCTTTGTTGGTATTATGTTTTACTCTTTGATCATGATTGTTACGGCCTTTGCCCAGTTTTTGCTGCTGACGCACGCGGCTGATTAAACAGTTAGGGATGGTTTAGGCTAGGCCCCTTGTCACTCAAGGGATAGGGTGATATAGTGTCAATGAGTGAGGCACCATTACGCTACCCCTAAATATGTGAAAGTTTTGGCACTAAGAAGCATTTGTGTGGCCCTGGCTTGTTGGTTTTTGAGTGCCACGGCTGTCACTGCCCAGCTATTTGATCAAGCTGATTCTGAAGCAATCTATACTAATGACTATGGACTAAGTATTTACCCAGACTATCCGCCGACAATTGGGCAAACTGTTACCCTGCGGCTCCGTTCCCTTGCCCCGGTCCAAAAAGTTTCCCTTTATTCTGACCGGGAAGAAAAAATTCCGATGACTTATCGTCGCGGCTATTGGTGGGGTAGCTTTACCATGCCAGACGATTATATTGAGGGGAGCCATTTTTTTACTGTTTGGCTGCGTAAGACCAAGTTTGATCCCAGAGGGCTTAAGCCAGTATGGGAGAAGAGCATTGTTTGGTATAAAGCGGTTAAGCCGGGCGCTGACCAGCTTTTAGACGCCAGCACAGAAGAGGGCTTTTTAGGAGAACCCGAGATCTCTCGACCACTAGAGCCATTGGTTGGGGTAGGAGAAACAGTTGAGGTCTTGGCCAGTCCAAGTAGTCCTGAGGTTGCTGGCTTACGAATTTCCGGGGGTCAGAGCATTACTGTTCGCAGTCGGTCCTTGGAAGGTTCACTTGAAGGTTATAGCCCAGGGACAGAGCAGATCAGGGAAGAGAGCTTGCGGATCAATGTTGCTGGCCGAGCTGCTGGAACTGATATTGAGGCTAGTTTATTTCGCACCACGGCTTCTGGTGTGGCCCAGGTTGGCGAGCGGGACGAGCAGGTTTCTATTTTGCTGCGGCAGGGGAGCAATGAGGCTTATTTGGGTGATTTTACCGCGGACCTGACTGACACCGAGTTTACTCGACTAGACCGGGTTCTTTCTGGGGCCAGGGTTAGTGCTGATTATCAAACTTGGGGAGTCTTGGCCCTTTATTCTTCACCGCGTGGCCAGTCAAAAGTTACCCGCTTGTATGGCGATGGTGGTCAAGGCCCATATTATTTAGGGAGCGCGCCGGTGGTGATTGATAGTGAACGCGTGCTGATTGACGGCGTTGCCCAAAAACGCGGGGATGACTATACCATTGATTATCAAGCCGGGACCATTAGTTTTATTAAAGCAGTTATCGACGCTAAATCAGTTATTCAAGTTAACTATGATTTTCGTCAGAGCGCGTACCAGCACGCGACCATTGGGCTGAGAACCTTTATTCGACCCAAGGAGAACCTTAAGCTGGCTCTAATCTATCTTGATGATTCAGATAGCCTGGCCCGGGCCAGCGAAATCCATCAGAGCATGAGCCAGGAGGTTATTAGTCCGCAAAGTCATTCTGTGCTTGGCGTTGACAGTAGCTTTGTTTCTGAGCTTTTTTCCGGTGACCTTGAAGCCGCGTATTCGCAAAAAAACCTTGACCTGCTCTTTGCCGCTGGCACACAAGAGAGTGGCCGCGCGGCCAAGCTTAATGTGAGCTCAAATCTTGGGCCGTGGGGGATTAGTGGTCATTTAAAAAGGGTTGGGGCTAAGTTTAGTCCGATTGCTGACCCTGATCCCAAGCAAGATGTTTGGGAGTATGGCGGGGCCTTAAGCTTTCGCTACAACGGCGTTTTTGCCAGCCAATATGGCCATGACTATGCCAAGTATGTGCAGGACGATACAATATATGAAAATCTTTATCGCCAGGCCCAAGCAAAATTTACCCCCTTAGCCAAGCCCTCCTTAGAATATCAATTTTCCGAAATCAAGGAGAGCAATGATCCGGTCACTGGGGACCAGATTATTCGGACCATTACCAAAAACAGTGTGGAATCAGTTTATCGTTATGGTGTGATTGGGAGCAGCTTGCGCGGCAGCGTGGAAAAATGGGAGACCCAGGTCCCCTCAAGCGAGGCCACGCTTTATAAGCGGGTAAATTTTGGCCTGGCTACTGTAGGGATTGACAAGATCAGCTTTGCTTCTAATGTTGAGCTGGAGACCCGGCAGTTGTCAGTGACCAATGAGGCTAGCCGCCAATCTTACAACTTAAATTTATCCGCCTCTCCTAATCAGCAGACTTTTCTCTCCTCTGCGTTGCAGGTTGTTGATGACAGCCTGGACGGCTACAGCAGCGTCGCAGACCTGGCTTACCGCTTAAAACCATGGGCTGGGTTGGATTTTGAAGGTAAATATACGATCAATCAAGTCTGTGAGAGCTTTCCCACTACTGCGGAAGCGGTTTCTAAGCAAACCGGCTCTTTTTCGCTAAACTGGCGGCCACATTCGCTGTGGCGTTTGCGTTACTTTTTTAAACCAGATTTTACCCGCTTGGCTCGTAATAACGCGCTGATCTATAATAATGAACAGCGGCAGATTGAAGCCAATCTTTATCCGGCCAGTGGCAGTTTGTTCGGGCTGGTCTATAAAAGCGGGCAAAATTATAATGTTGATAAAGATGATTATCCCAACTATTGTGTTAAAGAAAGTGGCCAAGACAGCCACGGGGTTCTTTATACTTTAAAATTGGCGCCGCTCTCGATCATGTCCCTTGAACTTAATTATTTGCTGGAGCAGGCGGCGAGCGAGACTTTAGTAGCCACGCAGGAACCTTGGATCTATGAGCCTGGGTACTTACAAAACCAGCAGTTTGATCTGATTGTGCGGACCTCTTTGTCAGAGAGTTTTTCCCTGGACTCGCGTTATACTTATCAAAAAAACGACCAGGGCAGCAGCGAGGCCTTGTCCAATGTGGTTGATACTAAGAACCACACTGCGTTACTTAAGCTTAATTGGCGCTTCAATAGTCAACTGACTTTTTATCTGGCTGGCAGCTATAGCCGACTGACTGATTATCTCCTGTCTCAAGTTACCTACACCTTGGCGCCAGGGGCAGGCTTGATTTATCGTTTTGGCGACCAGCTTAGGATTGATTTTGATTACACGTACACTAAGTCCTTTTCAGGCAGTGAAACAGCCAAGAATAATTACGACCTAAAAACCAAGTATGCCTTGAGCGAGTTTGTTGATTTTATTTTTCAACTGCAGCAAGAGGTTGGGCTAAAACCCGCTTATAGATTGATAGACCTTACAGCTAACCTGGAGATAAAGCTTTGAATCCCAAGGGCTTCATGCTATGCTTAATTCATCATGCTTACTTTGGGGATTGACCCAGGAACAGCAACCACGGGTTTTGGCTTAGTGATCGAACGCAGCAATAAGCTAACAGTGGTAGACCACGGTGTGATCCGCACCCCCAAGACTGAGAGCTCGCAAAATCGTTTGCGGATCATCTTCAATGAGATCAAATCTCTCCTACGAATATATAAGCCCAAATGGCTGGCCATTGAACGCCTGTTCTTTGGCAAAAACGTTAAGACTGTTAACGCAGTTAGCCAGGCCCGCGGCATAGTTTTGTTGGCCGCGGCCGAGCTCAAGGTCAAAATTTCTGAATACACACCGCTAGAGGTAAAAATGGCCCTGACCGGCTATGGCAGGGCTGATAAACAGCAAGTCCAGCACATGGTCAAGAGCCTTTTAGGGCTAGCGATCTTGCCTGAGCCAGACGATGCTGCCGATGCCTTAGCGATTGCGATTTGTCATCATCATTCTTATAAAATAAAAAGCCTATGATTGCTCACTTGCAGGGAATTTTGGAATTAGTTGATAAGAACTACTTGGTAGTTGAGGTAGCTGGCCTTGGCTATCACGTTAAAGTTGCCACTTCTACCCTGGCGCGGCTGCCCAGAGTTGGCGAAACAATCAAACTTTTTACTCATCAACTCGTGCGCGAAGATGATATTTCACTTTATGGTTTTTTAACCAAGGAAGAAAAAAACTTTTTTGGTCTGTTGCTCAAGGTGAGCGGGGTAGGGCCTAAGGCCGCGCTAGCATTTTTGTCAGCCCTGCCAATTGAAAAATTAGCCGCGGCCATTGCCAGCGGGGATGTTGATTTGATCTCAACTGTGCCAGGCATTGGCAAAAAAACCGCCCAAAAGTTAGTGATTGAACTGAAGGAAAAAGTTGCCAAGGCTTTTGCTGTTAAGCCGTCTGATCTGATCCTTGGCCTGGCTGAAGAGGAAAAAAGCCTGGTGTCTGATGCGATCTCTGCCTTGATCTCCCTGGGTTATTCCCCACATGAAGCCCGCGAAGTTATTTTAAAGGTTGACCTGGAAAATGCCGCTAGCGTTGAACTGATCATCAAGCAAGCCCTTAAGGAATTAGTTTAGCAAGCAAGGAGGGCCTGGCCCTCGAAATTTTTAGTGATCTATTGTATAATAAGATAACTATGCAAATAAAATCACAGGATCGCGAAAAAAACACTGTTACGATTGAGGTCGAGTCGCCACACGCTGATTTTGTCAAAGCCAGAGAAAAGGTTTTAGCTAAGGCCGGTAAAGAAATTAAGATCCAGGGCTTTCGGCCAGGTAAGGCGCCCAAGGACATGGTTGAGCGGGCCCTTAACCCAGAGTATCTTGATAACGAAGCAGCCCAGAGCTTAATTGCTGACCTTTATCCAGAGATTATTAAAGAAACTAAGATTGAGCCAGTTGATTACCCTAACGTAGAGATTGTTGAGCAAAAAGCTGGGGTGCCCTTTGTTTTTAAGGTTAAAGTTGATGTTTATCCAGAGATCAAGCTTGGCAAATATAAGGGCTTAAAAGAGGAAAAAATCAAGGTTTCTGTGAGTGATGACGACGTGATCAAGGTCTTGGGGAACTTGCAGAAGAGGTTTAGCACGAAAAAGGAAGATGGGACAACCGCAGAGCTGCCGCTTGATGATGAGTTTGCCAAAAAAGTCAGTCGCCATGGGACCTTGGCCGAGCTAAAAAAAGAAGTCCATGAGGGGATGCTCCTTGACCGCCAGGGTCGGGCTGAAGCAGACGTGAAAGATAAATTAGTGGCCGTGGTTTCCGCTGGGGCAGAGGTTGATATTCCCAAGGGCATGGTTGACCGAGAGATCGAGGTTATGATCGATGAATTTCGAGCTAATTTGGCCCAAAGCGGACTGGGCTTTGAAGACTATCTCAAAGCGATCAAAAAAGAAGAAAAGACCATGCGCGAAGAGCTGCGCAAATCAGCCCAGCTAAGGGTGAAGGGCAAAACTGTGCTGCGTGAGATTGCTAAGGTTGAGGAGATAAAGTTAACTCCAGAAGACATAGAAGCCGAGTTCAAAGTAATTGCTGCTAGCTCTGGCGAGCCGATTGAAGAGCTGAGAGCCCGCTTAAAAGCAGGTGCCCAAGAGTATATTGAAGATTATTTGTATCGGCGCAAAGCCCTTGACTTTGTGCTGGAAAATGCCAAGATAACTGAAATTGAGCCTAAAACAGAGGAGGAGAAAAAATGATTGAAAAAGCCCAGATGATCCCCATGGTGGTTGAGCAATCCTCAAAAGGTGAACGCGCTTATGATATTTATTCACGTCTCTTAAAAGAAAGAATTATTTTTGTTGGTACGCCCATTGACGATGTTGAGGCCAACACGATTATTGCCCAGTTGTTGTTCTTACAGGCTGAAGACGCGCACAAAGATATTTCTATGTACATCAATTCTCCAGGGGGCGTAGTGACGGCTGGTCTGGCGATCTATGACACCATGCAGTATATTAAAACCCCTGTTTCCACAATTTGCATTGGCCAGGCAGCCAGTATGGGTGCCTTGCTCTTGGCAGCCGGCGAAAAGGGCAAACGCTTTGCCCTAAGCAATTCCCGCATTATGATCCATCAGCCGCTTGGCGGGGCTCAAGGCCAGGCCACTGATATTGAGATCCAAACCAAGGAAATATTAAGAATTAAACAGGTCTTAAATAATATCTTGGCTAACCATACCGGCCAGCCGCTTAGCAAGATCGAGAACGATACTGATCGTGATTTTTATATGGGCGCAGATGAAGCCCAGAAATATGGTTTAATTGATGAGGTAATCAAGCAGACCAAGGTCCCTGTGGTTAATAAGAAAAGTAAATAATTTATGTCTGCCTCGGGCAAAAAAGCCCCTAAGAAAAAAGCTGAAAAACTGGCCAAGTGGCAAGAGACCCTGCCTCTCATTCCCCTGCGTAATATGGTGGTCTTTCCGCAAATGATCGTGCCCTTATTTGTTGGCCGCAGCCGCTCGATCAAAGCTTTGGAAGAAACCCTGGCTAAAGAAAAGCTGCTAGTATTTGGCACGCAAAAAAAAGAAGAAGAGGAAGACCCAACCCCGCGTGATATTTGTGAGATTGGTACCCTGGCAGAAATTGTCCAGCTCGTGGCGCTGCCAGACGGCAGCACTAAGATCTTAGTTGAGGGCATTTGCCGCGTTAGAATTGAAAAGTATTTGTCTGACTCGCCTTATTTTCAAGTGGCGCTTTCCAGGATCATGGAGCCAGAAGAAGTGTCACTTGAGGCAGAGGCCTTGATTAAAAGGGTCATAAAGCAGTTTGATGAATATGTTAAGCTGAACCGCCGCATCCCGGCCGAGACTTTGATGTCTATTGTTAATATTGATAATCCCAGCCGGCTGGCTGATTTGATTGCTTCGTACCTGACTTTAAAAGTGGAGGAAAAACAGACGATCCTTGAGGCGATCAATGTTGAAAAACGGCTTAAGTATTTGTCTGAAATCTTAAACAAAGAAATTGGTGTGCTGGCAGTTGAAAAAGATTTGCAGGGCAAGGTGCGCAAGCAGATTGAGAAGGTGCAAAAAGAATATTACCTTAAGGAAAAACTGCGGGCGATCAAAGAGGAACTAGGGGAAGAAGAATTTGATGAGCCAGAGCTTGAGGAATGCCGCCAAAAGATCAAAAAAGCCAAACTGCCGCCAGTGGTTCGGGAAAAGGCCAATAAAGAGCTGAAGCGCTTGAGTCAAATGCCGCCGCTCAGCGCCGAGTCCTCGGTCATCAGGACCTATTTAGATTGGCTGATCGAGCTGCCCTGGAAAAAGAAGAGCCAGAGCAAGATTGACATTAAACAAGTTGAGGCGATCCTTAATGCTGAACATTATGGTTTGGAAAAAGTTAAAGAGCGGATTTTAGAATATTTTGCTGTACTTAAACTGACCGGCAAGCTGGGCGGCACAATCCTTTGCCTGGTCGGCCCGCCTGGGGTGGGCAAGACCTCGGTGGCCAGGTCCATTGCCAATGCCATGAAGCGCCAGTTTACCAGGGTGGCTTTGGGTGGCGTGCGCGATGAGGCTGAAATCCGCGGGCATCGCCGCACCTATGTTGGTTCTTTGCCAGGCAGGATTATTCAGTCTATCCATAAGGTCAAGGTCAACAACCCAGTGTTTCTGCTAGATGAGGTTGATAAGCTGGGCACAGATTTTCACGGGAACCCTTCCTCAGCTTTGCTGGAGGTGCTTGACCCAGAGATGAACAAGGATTTTTCCGACCATTATCTTGAATTGGCGTTTGACCTGTCTGATGTTTTTTTTATTGCCACGGCTAATACCCGCGAGCCGATCCCCAGGCCTTTGCAAGACCGCATGGAGATTATTGAGATGTCTGGTTATACTGAGCAGGAAAAAATGGGCATTACTAAAGGATATCTGCTGACTAAGGAGCTGGCGCGCAATGGGTTGAAAAAAGGCCAGGTTGAGTTTGCTGATAAGGCCTTGCTCCTAATTATTCAAGAGTATACTCGCGAAGCTGGGGTTAGGAACCTGGAGCGGGAGATCGCAAAGGTCCTGCGCAAGATCGCGACCAAGATAGTGCGAGGCAAGGCCCCTAAAAAAATAGTGATTAGCCAAGGGGATTTGGTTGAGTACCTGGGCGCGCCGAAATTCAGGATTGGTTTGGCCGAAGAAAAAGACCAGATTGGCACAGCCATGGGCTTGGCTTGGACCGAGATGGGCGGTGAGATCATTCCCATAGAAGTAACTGTTTTTCCAGGCAAGGGGAATTTGACCTTGACCGGACAAATGGGCGAGGTGATGCAGGAGTCAGCCAAGGCCGCGCTAAGCTTTGTCCGCTGCCTGGCCCCGCAATTAGCCTTGGCCAAGGATTTCTACCAAAAACTTGATATTCACATTCACATTCCTGAAGGTGCGGTGCCAAAAGACGGGCCCTCTGCCGGTGTCACCATGGCCACAGCTTTAGCCTCGGTTTTAACCAAGGTTCCTGTTCGTAGAGAGGTGGCAATGACTGGCGAGATTACCCTGCACGGCAAGGTCTTGCCAATTGGCGGGCTCAAAGAAAAATTATTAGCAGCCAAACGGGCGGGAATTACTGAAGCTATTATTCCTTTGGACAACAAAAAAGATTATGAGGAAATAAAAAATGAGCTGCCGCCTGGGTTAACCATTAATTTTGTCAAAGAAGCAACCGAGGTTTTAGCTATTGCCCTGTCCCAGCCGCTACTGCAAAAGGTCAAGGCTAAAAAGAGCGGCGAAACTGTCCCGATTTATTTACCTGGCCCAGATGAGCCGCCGCAGTTATATGCATAAGGAGGACGAAGCGATGAAAAATAGAGATAGGGGTCAAGTGGCCAAGGCATCAAGGCATCAAGGTTACAGAGGGAGAGCTTTTGTTTTTTGCTTTTTAGTTTTGCTTTTTGGTGCAGTGCTGGCTGGCTGTGGGGTGCAGACCTCAACCCATTATTACTATTATTCACCCAGCTGGGCCCGTGATGGTAAGCTCATTTATTTAGGGGCGACAGAGAGCGTTAACCGCGATATTTTGGGCGGCCAGCTTAGCTCAAATTACGCTGAGTATACAATGACTATTTATCCAAGTGGGACTGGCGAGTCTGGGGCTTTGTTTGATACGACCAGTGCCAGGCCTTATGAAATGACCTGCTCTCCAACCACTGATTATGTGGCTTATGGGGATAGCTTAAGAAGCGGCCTTTACCGCCGGGTTGTCTTGCGCAATATTGCTGCCGGCACGCACACAGGGCTTGAGCAGTTGGAACTAGCTTTTTCACCTGGCATCAAATCTTTTGATTGGTCAAATGACGGGATTAAACTTGTTTATTGCACCAGCACAGAAATTCACACGGTTGATATTAATGGTGACAACGATACTTTAGTCGTTGCGGACTCCAACCTTGAGTTTGTGGCTTGGAAATATGGCGGCCGGATTGCTTTTGTGCGTACCTCTGGGGCTGATAAAATTCTGTCGCTGATCTATGCTGACGGGAGCGGCCGGACCGACCTGGCTGCTGCTAGCTCTGTTGACCTGCCGCAAATCTCCTCAACCAACACTGATGAGGTCTATGGGGTGGTGGGCTCAACTTACAAGAAAGTTGTGGTTAGTTCTAGGGTAAGAAGTGATCTGATTGCCTCGTTTACTGGCGAGTTCCCTCGGCTGTCGCCAGATACCACCTTGCTTACTTACAGCAAATCGACTGAGACGACCGGTATTTATCTTTATGATCTTTCTGCGGGGACAGAGACTCAGGTAAAATAAGCGGATTTATTATATCGCCTCAATCATGGCCTGTGCTTTATGCAGGGTTTCATGGTATTCTCGCTGAGGGTTTGAGTCTGTCACAATCCCTGCCCCTGCTTGGAGGTAGGCTTTTTTATCTTTGATAACGATGGTGCGAATAGCGATATTTAAGTCCATTTTATCCGGCATGATGTAGCCGATCGAGCCGGTGTAAATCCCTCTTTTAACTGGTTCGAGCTCTTCAATAATTTCCATGGACCTGATTTTGGGGCAGCCGGTAATGGTCCCCCCGGGAAACATGGCGCGAATAAGGTCAAACTTGCTTTTGTCAGGTCGTAGTTTTCCTTTGACATTGGAAACTATATGGATAACATGTGAATATTTTTCAATGATCATGGTTTCATCAACGTGAACTGAGCCATATTTGCAAACCTTGCCTAGATCATTTCTTTCTAAGTCAACTAGCATAATGTGTTCAGCCCGTTCTTTGGGATCAAGCAGGAGTTCTTCTTCTTTGGCCGTGATCGGGCGTGTTCCAGCAATAGGGCGGCTTTCGGCAAGCCCGTTTTCTAATTTGATTAACCGTTCTGGCGAAGAGCTGCAGATTTGAAAATCACCGCAGTCAAAATAGGCGGCAAAAGGGGAGGGGTTGATTTTTTTTAGGCGCTTGTAAATTTCAAATGATTGGTCGCTGATTGGGGCTTCAAAGCGTTGAGAGAGGTTGGCTTGATAGATATCGCCCTTTGCTATGTGGTTTTTGGCTTTTTTGACGATCTGCTCAAATTTTTGTTTATTAAGGTTGGATTTTGGCAAACCCCTATCCCTTATCCCCTTCCCCCTTAATAAGGGGGAAGGGGAAAAAGGGGATGGGGGTAGTGAAATTTGTTTTCCGTGAATCGTGAAATCCTGCTTTACATGGTCAAAGACAATGAGCGTTTCTGGAATAACAAAATAAACCCTTGGCAGCAGCAGATCATCCTTGGCTAGGTTTGGCAGCTTTTCAAGCTCCCAAGCAAAATCGTAGGAGAGAAAACCAAAGGCGCCATGCTTGAGATCGGTTGTTTCTAATTCAGCAAAAGAGGTAATTGTTTTAATGGGGTTGAGGCCGATAAAAGAATATCGCTCGAGCTTCCCTTGGCCGGTTGGGCTCTCTAGTAGAAAGCTGCCTTTGCCGTTATAGAGCGCGGCGAAAATATCAATGGGATATAATTCATTAATTTGACATTTGTCATTTGACATTTTTTTCTGTGAGGTCTGGGTGGTTCTTATATAACCGATGGCATGACCCGAGATATTATTTATAATAGCAAATTTAAATTGGGCCCACTAGGATTCGAACCTAGAACCTGTCGATTATGAGTCGATTGCTCCACCCTTGAGCTATGGGCCCTGGTAAATTTTGTCTTTGTTTATTATATCGCCTCTCATCTTGCCCGTCTAGTCAAGCCGTGTTAAGATTAAAAAAAGGGCGGTTAGCTCAGCTGGTTAGAGCGCCTGCTTCACACGCAGGAGGTCACTGGTTCGATCCCAGTATCGCCCAATTCTAAACAGCCGAAACAGGAGAAAATCATGTTCAAACAAAAAAAAGAGGCTTTGGCCCAGACTAAGAGCATTGTAACTGTTACCCTCAACCCGGCTTTTGACCACATCCTTTTCCTGCCTGAACTGAAGCTGGGGACTTTTAATCGTTCGCCCAAGACCATCCGGATGCCAGGCGGAAAAGGGGTCAATGTGGCCTCCTCCCTGGCTATTATGGGCCAAGAGGTGGTTGCCTCTGGCTTTTTAGGGGCCCAAGGGAGCCGGATGTTTGAGCCGGCGCTGCGCAAAATTGGGGTGACGACTAATTTTACCTATGTTAACCAGGAGATCCGCACTGATTTTTTTGTGATTGAAAAGGGAAAGAACCGCCAGAGCCTGATCGTGGAAAAGGGGATTGAGGTTGAGGCCCGTTATATCAATAGCTTTAAAGCCAACTTTGAGCGGCTCCTCTTTGGTGCAGAATTAGTTGAGATCGGCGGCAGTCTCCCTAATGGGGTGACTTGCGGCTTGCTTAAAGAATTAGTCAGCCTAGCCAATAAGCAGAGGGTTAAGGTCGTCTTAAATTTAGCGGAAGAGATATTGCTTGAATGTTTAGGCCACGCTAAAGCTTTTATTGTTAAGCCGGACTTGCGCGAGAGCAAAACCATGTTTGGCCAGGATATCTTCCAGGAAAGTTCTCGCCGCCAGATAGCCAAAGAATTGGTCAAACGTGGGGCAGAACTTGTCCTGTTAAAGCATGGCAACCTAGGTTATACCGTGGCTTCTAGCACAGAGGTGTGGCACGGCGAGCTGGAGCTTGAGCCTGAAAGCGTGATGATCGGGATCCGCGACGCGGTGCTGGCCGGATTTATTGCTAACTATTTAAAGACCACGGATCTGGGCCAAGCCTTAAAATATGGACTTGGTGCCGGCCGCTCGGCTGCCAAGAATGTCCGGAATTACCCGAATTCAAAGGCTGAAATTGAAGAATTTGGCCTCATGGCCAAGGTAAGGAAGGTGGCTTAAGATGAAAATTGCCAAAGATTTTATGACCCGTGATTTAACCTCAGTGACCGAAGAGGCCCCGCTTAGGGAGGTGGCCGAGCTCTTATCGCTCCACGCCTTATCAGGGGTGCCGGTCGTTAACAAGGAAAATATTGTTATCGGATTTATCTCTGAAAAAGACATTGTGACTTCAATTTTTCCAGAGAAGCTGCGGCTGGAAAATCCGGATATGATTGGCTTTCATAACCTTTCGCAGTTGGTCAAAAAATTAAGCCTTGTTGGCCAGGCCTTGGTCAAGGATTACATGAGCAAAGAGGTCCACACTGTTTCTGAAGAAGCTACCCTGGCTGATGTGGCGGAGATCATGCTGCAAAAAGACCTGCAACGCGTACCTGTCACTCGTCATAAACGTTTGGTTGGTATTGCTGACCGTTCCACTATTTCTAGCATCTTACTGGAAGAAGGCTCGCTTTAATGGAATTCTCTTTCTCTCTGCTGGAGCAAAATGTCTTTTTTGCCGCAGCCTCAATTCTGCTCTTGGGTTTTTTCTTTGGCCGCTTGGCTAACAAGCTTGGCCTGCCGCGTGTCCCAGGCTATATTTTTGCTGGGATTATCTTTGGCCCCAATTTGCTGCGGCTACTTAGTGAAAAAGCCTTAGTTTCATTTGATTTTTTCCCGCAATTTGCGCTGGGAATCATTGCCCTGATCATTGGGGCAGGCCTTAACTTCCAATTGATCAAACGCTTAGGCCTTGGGCTGATTTTGATTACCCTGCTTGAGTCGCTTGGCGCTTTTGTCGTGGTTTTCTTTTTACTTTTGTTCTTTAAAGCGCCGCTGATTATTATTTTGCCGCTGGCCGCGATCTCGGCAGCCACGGCTCCAGCCGGCACCATTGCCATTATTCGTGAGTACCGCGCTAGCGGGCCGCTGACAGAAACGATCTTGGCGGTCGTGGCCCTTGACGATGCTGTAGCGATTGTTTTGTTTGGCCTGGTCTTGACTCTTAATGTCGAGCACATGTCGAATTTTGGCTCAACTGCCTTGGCGTCGCTCTCTACCTCTATGCTGGAAATTTTGGCAGCCACGGTTATTGGGATTGTTCTGGGTGGGCTGACGACCTTGCTTCTTAAGACGACCAAAGAGATCAGCGACAGTTTTGTCATTGTCCTGGGAATGCTCCTTTTAGGGATTGGGATCGCTTCGGTTTCTAATGTTTCCGCGCTTTTGACGAACATGTTTTTGGGGCTAACGTTGATCAACCTTTATGCCAAAACTGAAGAGCTGCTGGTCAATTTAGAACGCCTCACGCCGCCAATCTATTGCATCTTTTTTGTCCTGGCCGGGACCCATCTTAACTTTAATTTATTTATTACCGGTGGTTCACTAATGCTGATTTGGAGCAGCTTGTTTGTGGTAGCCCGCATTTTTGGCAAGATTACCGGGGCTTACTTGGGTGCTATCATGGCCAATGCCTCGGTCACGGTCAAAAAATATTTGGGTTTGACCTTGATCCCTCAAGCTGGGGTGGCGATTGGTCTTTCGCTTTTAATCGGCCAGGCCTCGGGCTATTTTGAGTATCGGACCATGATCATTAACATTGTCCTTATCTCCATAGTTTTTTCCGACGGCTTGATTGGTCCAATTTGTACCAAATACGCCCTTTTTAAATCCGGCGAGGCTAGGGCTAAAGATTGATTGGTTTGTCTTTATAAGTTATCATTAAGTTGTTAGTTGTAAGTTGTAGTCCCGCCAAAGGCGGGATGTTTTGTTAGTTATTAAGGGCAGTTAGTTCAGCTGGTTAGAATGCCTCGCTTACACCGAGGAGGTCGTAGGTTCGAATCCTACACTGCCCAATTTAGGGATAAGAATGAGGGTGAGGACTG
>PEYM01000116.1:14464-15990 GCA_002774365.1 Candidatus Saganbacteria bacterium CG08_land_8_20_14_0_20_45_16
GGGGGGGGGGGGGGGGGTAGATTATTACAAGAGAGGTGATAGCAATGACAGAACCAAAAAATGTTGAGGATTTGTTGAAGCAGATTGAGGATTTTGAGAAGACAATTAAGGACTTGGAAATAAATGTTGGGACTTTAAAGGCCAGATTAACGGACAATAGATCAAAGTTTGGGGATGATATTAGTAAGTGGCCAAAGGAATAATTTTGAATGGTTGGGTTGATAAATAAATCCGAATGACAGAATGTCAGAAATCACAACAACGTGTTCCCATCGGCGACATATTATAATAGTTATTCATTGTTCGGATTTCGGAAATTAGGATTTTTAGATTATGAAATGGTGGCGGCTAGGAAGCCTTTTTTTATTTTTATTAGTAGCATTCTTTCTTTTTAAGTTTGTTAACCAGCCAGGCAGCAAACCAGCAGAAAAATTTGCTTACACGCAAAAGAGCTATTCTTCTAAGCGTTTTCCTGTGCTGGAGTATCATTTGATTTCTCGGCCAGAAGGGCGTTGGACTAGGACACCAGAAAATTTCCGAGCTGACCTTGAGTGGCTTTATCAAAACAATTATTATCCGATGAATCTAAAAGATATCTTGACTGGATTTCAGGGGTTGTCAGCTGGGAAAACTCCGGTTGTTATGACCTTTGATGACTCTTCCTCATCTCAATTTCGCTATTTAGCAGATGGCAGGGTTGATCCCGACTGCGCAGTTGGTGTAATTAAGGCTTTCCATGATAAGCATCCTTTTGACTGGCCAATGCGGGCAACCTTTTTTATTGTGATCGGTACCAACAATCCGGACCGCAATATCTTTGGCCAAAAAGAGCTAGCTGAAAAAAAGTTAAAGCAGCTAACTGCCTGGGGCATGGAGGTGGCTTCGCACACTTATTGGCATGATCGGTTGAGCAAGGTCAGCCCAGAATTCGCGCGTTATAGTTTGGCTAAATCAGTCAAGGTTTTGTCTGACCTTAGCGGTCAAAAGATTGTTAGTCTTGCTACTCCAATGGGGCTTTATCCTAGTGATGAGTCGGTTTTTAAGGGGGAGTACCAAAAGATTAGTTATGATCTGAAATTAGTTTGCGAAGTGGCTGGCGGCCTCCAAGTTGCGCCTAATTCTCCCAAGTTTAATCCTTACCATATTAACCGGATCCAGACAATCTCTTCAGAGTGGCGCAAATTTTTTGGGCGGGATTAATTAGGGCAGAGTTTGTTCTAATTTTCCGTAGGCTATTCTGCACTTTTCCAGTGCCGCTTGAAAAGTTCCTCTGTGGTTTCTTTCTGTTTGGGCGATAGCTTTAAGCTCTAGGGCAATTGCCGCGATAATATTTTTCTTTTCTTCTATACTTAATAGAGAGTGATGGCGGATTTCGGGTCATACGCAATAGTGGGTTTTTGAAATATGAGATATAATGTTCCCCACCACATGGTAGGAGGTTTTAATGGGAACTAAAGAAGATATTCTTGAATTGGTTTTTCCCCCAGGTACTTTTGAATGGTTTGAGCTCACTGAGGGAAAAAGGA
>PEYM01000091.1 GCA_002774365.1 Candidatus Saganbacteria bacterium CG08_land_8_20_14_0_20_45_16
TTGGTCTATTTCAGCCTCATTTTGCATTGGAAATAGACCACTACTTCAGCCTCATTCTGCATTGGACAAGACTCTAGATTGTTTTCTCCTCTAAAATATGCTATATTATAAGCAAATGTTCACAGGTATAGTTGAACAAATTGGCGTAGTTACCTTGTTGACTAGTGCTGCGCAAGGCGGCAAGCTAACTGTGGCCATTGGCCAGGATTTTCTTAATCTAAAACTTGGGGAGAGTGTGGCCATTAATGGGGTTTGTTTGACCGTGGTTGCGATCAAGCGGCGATTTTTAGAATTTGACCTTTCTCTTGAAACCCTCAAGCACACTACCTTAGGTGTTTTAAAAATTGGTGAACGGGTAAATTTAGAACGGGCCATGCTGATCAATGGCCGGTTGGGTGGACATCTTGTGACTGGACATATTGACGGGGTGGGCGAGGTCCGCAAAAAAATTATTTTTGACAATAAAGGTTTTGAACTGTATTTATCACTGCCCAGCGATCTGCTGCGTTATTTAATCCCAAAAGGTTCGATTGCCGTTGACGGCATTAGTTTGACAGTGGCTGATTTGCGCGAGGATTTACTGGTTATTGCAGTTATTCCTCACACTGCTAGGGCCACGACCCTAGGCAGCAAAAATGTTGGCGACCGGGTGAATCTTGAGATTGATATCCTGTCAAAATATATTGAACGTCATTTGGCTAAAACTGCTATCCCTGGGATTAATCAAGACATGCTTGATCGGGTTGGTTTTTTTCCGATGGGCTGGATTGATAACTAGGCAATGTTAAAGGATAAAGAAAAAATGACAAATGATATTAGGATTAATATTAATTCTATAGAGGAGGCGCTTAGAGATATTCGAAGCGGCAAGCTGGTGGTGGTAGTGGATGATAAGGACAGGGAAAACGAAGGCGATGTTGTAATTGCGGCTGAAAAGGTCACGCCTCAAGCCATCAATTTTATGATCACTGAGTGCCGAGGCTTGGTTTGTGTGCCAATGTCGGCTGAGCGTTTAGCCCAGCTTGATTTGCCGCAAATGGTCAGCAATAATCGCGAGTCAATGCAGACAGCTTTTACTGTTTCTGTTGACGCTAGCTCAAGATTTGGTGTTTCCACTGGTATTTCCCCGTCTGACCGGGCCAAGACAGTTGAGGTTTTGATCAATCCTCAATCAAAGCGTGACGATTTAGCTCGTCCAGGTCATGTTTTTCCTCTGAAAGTACATGAAGGTGGCGTTTTAAAGCGGGCTGGGCATACCGAAGCTGCTGTTGATCTTGCTCGGTTGGCCCACCTTTATCCCGCGGCGGTCATTTGCGAAATAATTAATCCTAATGGCTCAATGGCCAGGATTGCGGACTTACAAGCTTTTGCCCAAAAGCACGCCCTAAAAATAATTTCTATTGCTGACTTGATCTCCTATCGCAGGCAAAAGGAAAAACTGGTTCAACTGACCTCTACTTCAAAACTGCCGACAAAATACGGTGAGTTTGTGGCTTATGGTTATCAGGACATTTTAACCGGTGAACATCATGTTGCCTTAGTTAAGGGCCAGGTTAGGGGCAAAGACGATATTTTAGTTCGGGTCCATTCTGAGTGTTTAACTGGTGATGTTTTTGGCTCAATGCGATGTGACTGTGGCGAACAATTACACCAGGCTTTGGAAAAAATTGAGTTTTGCGGCCAGGGGGTTTTGCTTTACATGCGACAAGAAGGCCGCGGGATTGGCTTAAAAGACAAGTTGCGTGCATATGAAGTGCAAGATCAAGGGCTTGATACTGTTGAGGCCAACTGTTTTCTCGGATATCCGGCTGATTTGCGTGATTATGGGATTGGGGCGCAGATCTTAGTTGATCTGGGCCTTTCTAAGATCAGTTTATTGACTAATAATCCTTGTAAGATTGTTGGCCTTGAGGGCTATGGCTTAAAGGTAACCGCGCGGGTGCCGCTAGAAATCCAGCCTAACCAATATAATAAAAAATATTTAAGCACAAAACGTGACAAATTAGGTCACATAATTTAAGGAGGAGAAATATGATCAAAACAATTGAGGGGAAACTTGATGCGAGCAAATTGAGCGTGGCGATTGTGGTAGCGCGTTTTAATGAGCTGGTGGCCAATGGCCTGGTGAGCGGCGCGCTTGATTGTTTGCGGCGGCATGGGGCAAAAGACGAGAAAATAGACCTGATTCGTGTGCCAGGCGCTTTTGAAATTCCACTGGTTGCTAAAAAGATTGCCAAGAGCTATGATGCTGTTATCTGTTTAGGCGCAGTGATCAGGGGTGGGACTGCTCATTTTGATTACGTTGCGTCTGAAGTGGCCAAGGGTGTGGCCCAGGCTGCGTTAGAAACAGGCACGCCGATTATTTTTGGGGTGTTGACAACTGACACCCTTGAGCAAGCCTTAGAGCGAGCTGGGGCTAAGTCTGGTAACAAAGGCTTTAATGCTGCGATGTCAGCAATTGAGCTGGCCAATTTAACTAAACAGTTATAAAATATAAAAGCGCGTCTCACAGGCGCGGGAAGAGGGGCACTAATTGTGGCAAGAGTATTATTAGAGAATGTTTCAAAAAAATTCGGTGATGTGACTGCGGTTCAGGATATTAATTTAGAGATCAAAGACGAGGAGTTTGTGGTTTTAGTTGGGCCATCTGGTTGCGGAAAAACCACCACGTTGCGGATGATTGCCGGGCTGGAAGAGATAACCGAAGGCAAGATTTATATCGGTGACAAATTAATAAATGATGTTCCGCCCAAAGACCGAAATATTGCCATGGTTTTTCAGAGCTATGCGCTTTATCCCCACATGAGTGTTTTTGATAACATGGCTTTTGGCTTAAAACTGCGTAAGCTGCCCAAAGCTGAGATCAAGGCCCGTGTTGGCGAAGCAGCTGAGACCTTGGGGCTGGCAACTTATCTTGATCGTTTACCCAAGCAGCTTTCTGGTGGTCAGCGCCAGCGGGTGGCAGTTGGTCGGGCAATTGTTAGACGACCGCAAGTCTTTTTAATGGACGAGCCGCTTTCCAACCTTGATGCTAAGCTGCGGGTCCAGATGCGAGCCGAGCTTCAGCGTTTACACAAGGACCTAAAGGCCACCGTAGTCTATGTGACCCATGATCAAGTAGAAGCGATGACTTTGGGCCAACGGGTCGCAGTTATTTTAAATGGTGAGTTGCAACAGTTTGAGAGTCCCTTGACTGTATATGGCAAACCTGGGAACCGTTTTGTGGCTGGCTTCATTGGCAGTCCGCCCATGAACTTTGTCAAAGGCAAAATAGAGAAAAGGGGTGAATCAGATTACTCTTTTGTGTGTGAAGATTTTAAAATTGAGGTCCCTAAAGATTTGGACCATCTTTTGGAAGCCTATGTTGACAAGGAAATTGTTTTTGGCATCAGACCAGAGGATATTTGGGATGTCCCTTCTTCTGATTGGATCAAAGAGAAACTGACTTTGGATGGGGTAGTTGATTTTCGTGAAATGATCGGGGCTGAAACCTATCTTTATGTTCATGTTGGCAAAGTTCCTTTGATTACCAGGGTGGGCGGTTTGTGTGATGCCGGGACAGGCAGCAAGTTTAAAGTTGTGATCAATTTAAGAAAGATCCATTTTTTTGATCTTGAAACCCAGCAAGCTGTCATATAGTAGTCAATGGCTAGTGAAATTAGTCCGGAATTAATTTTTGAAAAGAGCCAACCTGGCAGGATTGGTTTTTCCTTGCCAGAGGCTGATATTCCTCTTGAGGATATTGCCAAACTGCTTCCTAGCGAGCTCATTCGTGGCGAGTTAAAACTCCCAGAATTGTCAGAGGTTGATGTTGTTAGGCATTTCATTAATCTTTCCCGTCGTAATTTTGGTGTGGACAGCGGTTTTTATCCCCTTGGTTCCTGCACTATGAAATATAATCCCAAAGTTAATGAGGAAATTGCGAAATTAGAGGGTTTTACTAATTTAAATCCTAACCAGCCAGCAGCAGAGCTCCAAGGGATACTCGAG
>PEYM01000129.1 GCA_002774365.1 Candidatus Saganbacteria bacterium CG08_land_8_20_14_0_20_45_16
TTATACTTATATTCTACCGCTCAAGAAGGAAACCCGAACCCATTTTACCTGTCCAAATTCTTCAGTCCATTATAGTTTGCTCCGCGTTGGCATTAAAAAGAAAGCTACCTTTCACTCCTTGCGCCACAGCTTTGCCACTCATCTTTTGGAAAACGGCGTGGATGTGCGCTATGTTCAGGAACTGCTGGGTCACAGCAATATTCGCACTACCCAGCGCTACACCCTGCTGACCAACCCTGCTTTAAAGAATATCAGAAGTCCGCTGTGAAACCCAATTATATCCAAATAAATTGTCATATGCCAATGTTGATCTTGAGGGGACGAGGGAAATTAGGGATTTGATCAAGGCTAAAGTTGAGGAGTTTGCAGCTACTGAGTAAGCTGGCTTAACCCTTTTCAATCAGCACGATCAGCTCTTCGGCGATGTTGGCTAGCTCTCTGGCTTTGTCAGCGGTCAGGCTGGCTGGCGTAAACCTTAACAAATCACACTCACTAATAAAATTGTCGAGCTTGGTTTGGGCCTGACTAGATATTCCCTTATGACTTAAGATCTCTTTTAATTGGTCCGCTGTTACCCCAAGCGAGGAAAAATTATATTTGTCTCCTAAATAACTAGTGACCGAGGCAAAGATCTCGCCAATAAATTTTTTGAGTTTGCTCTCCTTAATTAACCGATACGATTTCTTAAGCCGCTTGGCCGCGACCTTTTTTGCCCGGCTGGTGCGCAGCTTAATAGGATCAGACAAAAGCTTTTGGCGATAGGTTTTGACTCCCCACACCCAAAGGCCAATAAAAATTATGACTAACGTATATATGGAGAAAAGTATCGTCAAGATTTTTTTAGCAATTCTACGCCAGGGAATAGTTATTTTGACCAAATTATCAGCCTGATTTATGTCTGCTGTGTATTCTTTAGGCAGAGGGTGCTTGGCGGGGGTGACAGTAAACTCTATCGGCTGGCTGATAATTGTCCGGTACTCTTTTTTATTAGGGTCAAAATAAGAGAATCTGAAACCGGGAATTGTCTCTTGTCCAGAAATTAAAGGGATCAAAACAATCTCAAAGGTCTTATTGCCAAAAACGCCGAACTGGTTGTGACTAATTTGTTCTGTTGAGGTGGCTAAGAGTTTTTTGAAATCTTGCCCTAAATTGGCTTGTGGTTCGCTGATGGTTTTAATGTTGCCTTGGCCAGAAACCTTGACTAATAAAGCAATCGGTTGGCCTTGCTCGACTTCGCGCGTTTTAGCCCCAGCGGTAATTTGATAACTGCCGACCGAGCCAGAAAAACTAGCTGGCTTGCCGCTCTCTGGCAAAGGCAAAATAGTGATCGTGATCGGTTTGGTTTTTAAAGTTTGCGGATTAGTAAAGGGATCAAGTTGATAAGTTAAGGTAGCTGAGTCCAAAGTGAAAGTTCCAGGCAGGGTAGGGAATAACGCCGTCTTAAATTCCTGGGCCAAGTATTGTTTGCCATCGAGCGTGACCTGCTTTGGTTGGTCATTGCTATCTGACAGGTTAATTGACCAAAAGCCCGTAGTTTTTGGTAAGCCAAGACCTGGTTGGCTGTAGAGATTGACTCTGCGATAAAAAGTAAAGGTCATTAACACTAGCTGATTAACATATGCCGTAGTGCGATTGACAGTATTGGTGATCTTGATTGGGTCTTCAATATTTTGGCTGCGGTTAAACTTGGGGAGGGGGTCGTTAAAAAAACCATCAAACATGTTACCAAAAGGGTTTGCCTGCCTAGCTTGTAGTTTTTGGGGTTTGCCTTCGGCTTTAGTGACACTGATCTGGATCGGATCGCTTTGTAAAGTCTTTCCATTAATCGTGATACTGGCTGCGCCAATCGAGGCTGGGCCAACATTTTTTGGCCTTAAGGTGTAGGTAAAAGATTTTTGCACGCTGGTTTGGCCATTGATGATTGAGATATTGGATGATTGAAAACTGCCAATCATCTGCAAATTGTCAAAAGCCGAAAGATTCGGCTGCAGCGCGCTGTTAGCCCCAGAGCCGGAGATTCCTACTGTGTAAGCCACGGTGTCGTCGAGCGCGACTGCTTTTTTGTCAACACTGGCGGAAAAATTGGTTTCATCAGCTAAGGCTTGGCTAGATAAGATCGCGCCAATAATAAATAGTATATAGAACCAGCGTTTCACCAGTCTTTCCCGCCTAAGCCTTGGCCTCTGCCTTGGCCTTTCTTTGCCTCTTTATGCTTCGCCTCATTTTCCAAGGCATTTAATAGCCTTTGCGCGTCTTCGCGGCTCATTTGGCCTGGCTTGGGTTGTTTTTCTTGGTTTTGTTCTTGGTCATTTTTTGGCTTATTTTTGTTCTGTTGGTCTTTTTGTTTTTTTTTATCCTGATCTTTTTTTTGCTGATCTTTTTTGTTTTGATTGTTTTTCTTGTCTTGCTGTTGCTTTTGTTTTGGCTGGGCTGCTTTTTTCTTGGCCAGTTCCAGGTTGAACTTGGCGTCTTTATCTTTAGGGTCAAGCTTTAAGGCTTCCTCATATGATTTAATCGCATTTTTATAATCTTCTTGCTTAAATAAGCTGTTGCCCAGGTTGTAGTATGAGCGTTGCTTGAGTTTTTGGGAAGTTGCTTCCGCGGTCAACTTGGTGAAAAGCTGTTGGCTCGCTTCATATTGACCGTCTTTGTAAAGAGAGTCTCCTAGATTAAATTGGCTCTTTTGATCTTTAGGCTTTTGTTTAATAATTTTTTGGTAAATCTGGCCGGCTTCTGGATAAGCTTGTTTTTGGTAAAGGTCATTGCCGCGATTAAGATTAGAGCGGAAGGGGAGAGCGATTGCCTGGCTGGCAGCCAGGCAGAATGTCAAATTACAAATGACCAATGTCAAATGAAGGTATTTATTATTTAACATCTTTGCGCTCCGAAATTAGCATTTCTAAAACTAGGCAGAGGAGACCTAGGCCAAGGAAAATTTGGAAGCGGTCTTGGTATTGATAAGCCGGGCTATTTTTGAGTTTCTGCTTGGGCAAGAGGTTGATGGCAGAAAAGAGCTCTTGAAAGCCGCTGGCACTATTGCTGATCATAAAACTAAAACCGTGAGTTTTTTTAGCCAGCATTGCTAAAAGCAGAGGGTTGGCGCGAGAAATAACAGGCTGGCCTTGTTTGTCCTTTTTAATCCCATTTCCGTCGGGAATGGTGGCGCCGTCCAGTGAGCCGAGGCCCACGGCAAAAATCTTGATATTGTTTTTCGCGGCCAGGTCAGCACCAGCCACAGCTGAACCGTCCAGCTCTTCGCCGTCGGTCAAGAGGATGAGGGCCTTGTTGTTAGTTGATTTACCAAAGGCCTTAACCCCAGCCGTGATTGCCGCCCCAATGTCTGTGCCGGGATTTGGGATCAGATTGGTATCAATCGAGCTCAGAAATAATTTAAGGACATCAACATCGCTGGTTAGCGGACATTGGATAAAGGCGGTGCCGCTAAAAGCCACCAGCCCTAAGCGATTGCCGGCCAGCTCGTCGAGCAATAAAGCAAGGGAAATTTTAGCGTTTTCCAGACGATTGGGCTTTAGGTCCTCGACCAGCATGCTCCTTGAGGTATCAATCGCAAAAACAATGTCAATTCCTTTGCGACCGGAAAGCTCTGTCCTTTTTCCCCACTCTGGGCCAGACAAGGCAATGATAAGAAAGAACAAAGCTGACAAAAATAGACCGCGTTTTATCAGGTGTTTGCGCTTATTCCAATTTTTAAAGATCAAACCAAAAAGCTCGCCAGGGAAAAGGGTTTTTAGCTGCTGGTCATTCTGGCGATAGTGCCAAACTTCCAAAACAATTAATCCTAGTAAAATCAGCAGCCACCACAAGTTTTTAGCTTGGTTCAAGATCATGGGATTCTCCTAACAAATAAGTGTCTAAGCATTAGCTCACCGATCAATAATAGGCAAGCCGCGAAAACCCACGGATAATAATGTTCTTCAAAGACAAAAATATTCTTAGCCTTAAACTCAACTTTTTCCAGCTTATTGATCTGGTCAAAGATGTTATTGAGCTTGCTTAAATTTGAGGCAATAAAATAGTTGCCCTCACTTAAGGCTGTGATCTCTTTTAGTCCAACTTCGTTCATTTTAGTTAAAAACAGCGAACCATCAGGATTTCTGGCATAAAAGACGCGGCCGAATTGGTCCTGGACCTTAATGGGTGCGCCTTTGAGATCACCAATGCCAATCGTGTAAATCTTTATCCCCATGGCTTGGGCTAATTTTGCTGCTGTCTTAGGGTCAATCTCGCCGGCATTATTGTCTCCGTCAGTTAAAAGTAAAATAACCCGGCTTTTAGCCTGCGAGTTCTTCAAGCGGTTAACACAGTTAGCTAAGGCCATCCCAATAGCAGTGCCATCCTCGGCCAAACCGACGTTGACCTGGTCGAGAAAATTAAGCAATGTATCGTGATCATTGGTTAAGGGGCATTGGACATAACTTTTGCTACCAAAGACCACCAGGCCAATCCTGTCGGTTGGCCGGCCTTTGATGAATTTGGCCAGAACTTCTTTGGCAGCGGTGATCCTGTTGGGTTTAAAATCATCGGCATACATGGAGCTGGAGATATCTAGAGCAACCATGATATCAATGCCAAAACGGTTGCTGGTGTCGGCGACATAGCCGGTTTGCGGTCTGGCCAAGGCAATAATGAGCAAGGCGAAGGTGGCTAATCTTATAAAGAGAGGAACTTTAGCTTTGAGCGATGAGCGATGAGCGATAAGCTTGGTCACCAGGTCAGGATGGGGGATGGTGGCTGGCTTTTGCTTTTCTACCCAAAAGTAGAGCCAGGGCAAGCCAGCTAATAGTATTAATAAGTACCAGTTGCTAAAGTGCAGCATTGGTTTTCTCTTTTTTTACAATAATTAAGGCTTGGGATTTTTTCTCTTTCAGTTCCACCAAAGTAGGCTGATATTTGGCAAATTTCACCAGGTCACAGGCAGCCAAAAATCGGTCGAGAAATTTAACCTTATCAAAATTGCGTTCCTTTGATTCAATTGCCTCAATGATTTCCAGCGAGGTTTTTCCCAAGGTCTCGACCCGGTAATTTTGGGCCAGGTATTGGCGGATAATCTCGGTCAAATTGAAATAATATTCTTTGATCATTTTTTGCTCAAAGTGCTTTTCTGGGTTAAGCTCTTCGACCAGCTCGCTAAACGACTTTTGCGGCTCCGCTTTAATTGGCTCTGCAGCCGGCGCTTTTTTTTGCCTTTTGCTTAACCATTGCAGAGCAAAATAAAGGGCTGCTCCCAATAATAATATGACTAGCAAGAGGAACAAAAAAGTTTCCCAATCAAATTGATAATAAACACCTTTAATATCTCGCAGCGTTTCTTGGTTCAATGCTTGATCCTTCTTTCCCTGGCTTTGAAGAATTTGGTTAGTGCCGCGGCATAGTGGCCGTCGCAAGTTAGCTCTAAATGGTCTAGTTTTAGCGACCGGAAAAATTTGGCTAAGGTTTGTGAATCATTACTGCTTTGGGCTTGGTACTGCGCTCTAATTTTTTGATCGCTTAGATCAAGACTATATATCTCGTTGCTTTCAGGGTCTTCGAAATTGACTAGGCCGAGTTGGGGCAGCGTTTTTTCCAGCCGGTCCTTGATCACGATCGGGACCAGGTCGTGGTGTTTCGATAAGACCCTGATCGGTTTTTGGAAGTCTTGAGCCAGGAAATCAGAGATTAAGACAATGATTGAACTTTTGCGGTTGACTCGGTTAAGATAACGCAAGGCTTGGCCAAGGTCGGTTTTTACGCTGCTTTTTTGTTGGGAAAGGATCTCTCTGATCACCCGCAAAACATGACGCTTGCCCTTTTTGGGCGGGATATATTTTTCGATCTTGTCGGAAAAGAGGAGCAACCCGACTAGGTCGTTGTTTTTGATGGCGGAAAAGGCGAGGGCCGCGGCAATTTCAGCCGCAGTCTCGTTTTTACTCTGTTTTTGTGAGCCAAAGTCTAGCGAGCCGCTCACGTCAACTGCTACCACCAGGCGCTGCTGGCGCTCCTCGATAAATTTTTTGATGTAAGGCTGGCCAAGCCTGGCACTAACGTTCCAGTCGATTAAACGGATATCGTCGCCGGGCGCGTATTCCCTGACCTCGTGGAATTCCAGCCCCTGGCCCTTAAAGACACTGCGGTAGGAGCCGACAAAGAGCTGGTTAACTGCTTTTCTGGTCCGGACCTCGATATTCCGGATTTTTTTGTAGATAGATCGATCAAGCATAATTACTTATGGGACTTGGACAGCGTCAAATATTTTTTGGATAATTGTTTCCGTGGTTTGTTCTTCGGCTTCAGCCTCGTAAGTTAGGATCAAACGATGACGCAGCACATCCAGGCCAATTGATTTAATGTCGTCGGGAGTAACATAGCCGCGGCGCCTGGTAAAAGCGTGGCCTTTGGCAGTCTGGGCTAGGTAGATTGAGGCGCGGGGTGAGGCGCCGTATTGGATTAAGCCCCTGATCTCGTTTAAGCCATACTCTTCCGGTTTTCTGGTGGCGTTGATGAGATTAATAATGTAATGCTTTAATTTTTCGTCAATATAGATTTGGTTGATAATTTGTCTGGTTGAGATAATTTCTTCAATGGTTGCTACTTGTTTGGGCACAGGCTCCTTAGCAATCAAGGCTTGGTCAATGATCTTTAGCTCTTCCTCTTTTAGCGGATAGGTTATTTTTAGCTTAAAGATAAAACGGTCAATGGCTGCTTCGGGCAAAGGGTAGGTTCCTTCTTGTTCGATCGGGTTTTGGGTCGCCATGACCATAAAGGGCTGCGGGAGTTTATGGGTCTTACCGCCAATCGTGACTTGATGTTCCTGCATGGCTTCAAGCAAGGCGCTTTGGACCTTTGATGGCGCCCTGTTAATTTCGTCTGCCAGGATCAGATTGGCAAAGATCGGGCCTTGGCGTTCGGAGAATTCGCCTGTTCTGGGATTTAGGATCATGGTGCCAATCAAGTCTGATGGGAGCAGGTCGGGTGTAAACTGGATCCGGCTGAATTGGGCGCTGATTGCGTTAGACAGTGATTTGATAATCAGGGTCTTGGCCAGGCCAGGGAGCCCTTCGATCAAGACATGGCCGTTGCAAAGCAGGGCGATAATCAACTTGTCGATAATAGTTTTTTGGCCAACCACTGTTTCAGCTAGGGCTCTTTCAAGTTTGGTCACAAATCCGCTGGCAGTTTTAACCTTCTCGTCAATAGCTTTGATCTCTTCGTTCATTGTTTTTATACCCCCTTATAAAAATAATTTTACTCCTGTGAAAAAATAATTTCAAGTAGTGGAGGGGTGGAATAAATCCTTAAGTAATTTTGCCATGTTATAATAGTTTCATGTTGTTAATCGATCTCTTAATCTTTGACCTAGACGGCACTTTGCTCAATTCACGCCAAACAATTATTGATTCCATTAACTTTATGCTTCAAAAGGTGGGGAAAAAAGAAAAACCGGCTGAATTAATTGCTTCATATATAGGGATTGGCGATCGGCATTTGATTGAAGAGGCTGTTGATGGCGACCAAGCCTTGGCGGATAAAGGGCTAGAGATATTCCGCGCCGATTATCCGCAAAGGATTGCCAAGGAAGGCAAATTGTTTGCCGGCACGGTTGAAATGCTGGAAAAATTCAAAAACAAGAAGAAAGTCGCTTTTTCCAATGGTCGTCGGGCAATGCTTGAGCTTAATTTTAATAAACACGGCCTTTGCCGCTATTTTGACAAGCTGATCGGCGGGGACGATCCTAAATTGGCTAAACCAAACCCTTACTTTGTTAAAGAACTTTTGCTTGAATATAATATTTCTCAAGACAGGGCTATGATAGTTGGTGACCTGCCAATTGATATCCAGACCGGTGAAAATGCCGGGATTAAAACCTGCGCTACTACCTATGGCATTGGCACAAAAGCTGATTTGACTTTAGCCGGCCCTGATTTTATGATTGATGATATCATGAAATTAATGAACTTAGTGCATTGAGATCATAAGCAATATGGATAAAATAAAAATAGCCTTTTTTGACAGCAAGCCTTATGACATCGAGTTTTTTAATGAGGCCAACCTTGCCTTTGGCTATGAGATTAAATTTTTAAAGACCCGCCTCAATAAGGACACGGTTATGCTCACCAAGGGCTATGACGCTATCTGTCCCTTTGTTAACGACGATGTTTCCGCTGAAATCATTGGTCAGCTTGTTGCTAATGGGATAAAACTGATCGCCCTGCGCAGCGCTGGCTATAATAATGTAAACCTTAAGGCTGCTTACCAGAAAATTAATGTGGTCCGTGTCCCTGCTTATTCGCCCCATGCCGTGGCCGAGCACGCTGTGGCCTTAATGCTCTCGCTTAACCGGCATATCCACAGGGCTTACTATCGTGTCCGGGACCTCAATTTTAGCATCGACGGTTTGGTTGGCTTTGATATGGCCGGCAAGACAGTGGGAATTATCGGCACTGGCAAGATTGGGCTGGTGGCGGCTAAGATATTAAAGGGTTTTGAGATGGAGGTCATTGCTTATGACCCATACCCCAACCAAAAGCAGGCAAGGGCCCTTGGTTTTGCTTATGTACCTCTTAATGAGCTCTACAGCCGCTCTGACATTATTAGTTTGCACTGTCCCTTGACTCCGGAGACCAAGGATATTATCAATAAAAAGAGCTTGGCGATAATGAAAGACGGGGCTATGCTGATCAATACCGGCCGCGGTAAGTTAATAAAAACCGAGGATTTAATTGAGGCCCTTATCAGCAAAAAAATCGGATCGGCAGGGCTGGATGTTTATGAGGAGGAGAGCGAGTACTTTTTTGAGGATTTTTCCGGTTCTTTTATCAGCGACGAAATTTTGGCCAGGCTTTTGGCCCTCAATAATGTCTTGATCACTTCTCACCAGGGATTTTTTACCAGGGAGGCACTCCGCAGCATTGCCTTGACAACTTTAAACAATATCAAGGAATATTTTGCCGATGGCGCCTTGACTAATGAAGTTTGTTATCAGTGTGAGGAAAAAGGGACCAGGTGTATAAAAGAACGAGACGGAAAGTGTTTTTAAGGTCGTCCAGATAAGGGAGATGAATTGTAATGCAGCCTATCGCTCCACTAATGATCGAGCATCGTTTGATTGACAAAGTAATCGCTAAGATTGAGGCTAGGTTGAGTGGTCCCTCTATCCCAGTAGAAGTTGTCTTGAGCGTTGTTGATTTTTTCCGGACTTATGCTGACGCCTGCCACCATGGTAAAGAAGAAGATATTCTTTTTAAGGCTCTAGAAACAAAGGCGCTAAAATCAGAGGACAAAAAATTAATGCATGAGCTCCTTGATGAGCATAAAAATGGGCGGGCAGTAGTCAAGAAGGTGTTGGATTCTGTTGCTACCCCGGCTGCGGCCTTAAAAGAGCTGATTGGCCTTTATCCACAACATATCAAAAAAGAAGATAAGGTTTTTTTTATAGCTTCAATGAATTATTTTGACGCAGGAGAGCAAGCAAAGATGCTCACAGAGATGAACGAGTTTGATCGCAACTTTATTCACGATGTCTACAAGCAAAAAGTGGAGAGGCTGTAAAGGATGAAGATTTTGCACGTTGCTTCTATTGCAGGCAAACTTCATGGATAAGTCAATTGTTTTAGGCGGCGAAGCTGGCCAGGGTTTGGTTACGGTTGAAAAGATCTTGATTAAAATAATTGGCCAGGCAGGCTTCCATGTCTTTTCCACCAAAGAGGCGATGTCGCTGGTGCGCGGAGGCTATAATACCACGTCACTTAGGATTTCCAGCCAGCCGGTTTCGGCTTATGTTGAACGGATAGATCTTTTTGTGCCGTTAGCCGATGGCGAAACCAAGCATTTAAAGGCGCGTCTTTCTAAAGAGACAAAAATTTTAGCGCGGCCTCAAGGTGATTATGCCAATACAACAGCCATTGGCGCTATCTGTGGGGCGCTAAAAATTGACCAAAAACAGGCCCAGCAGGTTTTAGCTGATTATTTCCGGAAAAAAGGGGACAAAGTTGTTCAAGATAATTTAGCTGCTTTGGGACAGGGGTACTCAAGCGCTAAAGAGAGTTTTGACCTTACTCCTGATAAAACTTTAAAAGGGAGGCTTTTGATTAATGGGGCAGAGGCCGTTGATCGGGGGGCAATTGCCGGCGGCTGTAATTTTATCTCTTCAAACCCAATGTCCCCTTCAACCGGGGTGCTGGTCTATTTAGCCGGCTGGACAAAAGAAGTTTTAGCTGAACAAGCAGAAGACGAGATCTCGGCGATCAATATGGGACTGGGGGCTTGGTACGCGGGTGCCCGTGCTTTAGTTTCCACTTCCGGCGGTGGGTTTGCTTTAATGCAGGAGGGGATGAGTTTGGCCGGTATGACCGAAACTCCGATCGTTGTCCATCTTGCCCAGCGGCCAGGCCCGGCCACTGGACTGCCGACCAGGACAGAACAAGGTGATCTTGATCTGGCCCTTTATTCTGGTCACGGCGAATTCCCCAGGATTATTTTAGCGCCAGGGGATTTGGCAGAGGCTTTTTCTTTAACTGCCAAAGCCTTTGATTTGGCAGACAAGCACCAAAGCCCGGTCATAATTTTAACTGACCAGTATTTAATGGACTCTTATTATGATATTGACCAACAAGATTTGAAGAACGAGCCAATTAAGCACCATTTTGTCAAAACAGAGAAGGATTACCAACGCTATGTTATTACCGAAAGTGGTCTCTCTTTGCGTGGCATTCCAGGAAGTGGCGAAGGTTTAGTCCACTCAGACAGCGATGAGCACACTGAAGAGGGCTATATTACCGAAGACTTAGAGCTGCGCGTAAAAATGGTTGATAAACGTTTGCGCAAAGCCAAGGGGATATTGGCTGATGCTATAGAGCCAACTTTTATTGGCCAACAAAACTTTGAAACATTAGTTATTAGCTGGGGGTTCAACCAAAGAGATAGTTAAGGAAGCCTTGGCCAAACTCAATGATGCAAAACTCGCGTTTTTGCATTTTAGTCAGGTTTATCCTGTGTTGAAAGAGTCATTAGTAAATTTTAAGCATGCCAAACGAACTATTGTTATTGAAAACAATGCAACTGGTCAATTTGCTAGTCTTTTGGAAAAAGAGGTTGGAGTGAAAATTGACCAGCGGATATTAAAATATAACGGCCTACCATTTTCAGTGGAAGAAGTTATAGAGAGGCTAAAAAATGGATAAAAATATTGCTTGGTGCCCAGGGTGTGGCAACTTTGGCATCCTTAATACCTTAAAGCAGGCTTTGGCCGAGCTAAACTTAAAGCCGCAGGATATTTGTTTGGTTTCTGGCATAGGCCAGGCAGCCAAAATTCCACATTATTTAGACTGCTTTTTTAATGGCCTGCACGGTCGGGCCCTGCCGTCGGCTACGGCAATTAAAGCTGTTAATCCAAAGTTAACTGTGATTGCCGAGAGTGGGGATGGGGACATGTACGGGGAGGGGGGGAAGCATTTTATCCACACTATCCGACGTAATCCTGATATTACTAATTTAGTCCACAATAATATGGTCTATGGTTTGACCAAAGGCCAGGCTTCACCCACCAGCCAGTGCGGTTTTATGACCCCTGTCCAGGTGAGTGGGGTTTCAGAGATGCCATTTAACCCGATTGCGGTGGCCATTAGCCTTGACGCTTCGTTTGTGGCCAGGGCTTTTAGCGCTGATATCGAGCAGACCAAAGAGATTATCAAAGCTGCGATCCAGCATCCTGGTTATGCTTTGGTTGATATTCTGCAGCCCTGTGTTTCATTTAATAAAGTTAATACCTACCAATGGTTTAAGGACAATACTTATTATTTAGAAAAAGAGCACAACCCCTGCGACCGCCAGGCCGCTCTCAAGTGGGCTTTGGAAAACGAAAAATTTGCCTTGGGGATTTTTTATAAGAGTGAAGGCAAACAAGTTTTTGCAGCAAAGGAGGAGTAACATGGCCAAGATTATTATTCCCATTACCGGCATGCACTGTGCTTCCTGCGTTAGCGCTATTGAGAATGCCTTAAAAAGTTTTAAGGGGGTCAAAAACGCCAGCGTAAACTTTGCATCAGAAAAAGCCACCGTTGAATATGATCCGACAATTACTGACCTGCCAAGAATTGAAGAAGTGATTAAAAATACCGGTTATAAAGTTATTAGGGAGCCGATGATTGATCAGGATAGTGAGAAATTAGCTCGTGAAAAAGAGATCAAAAACCTGCGCAACCGCTTTCTTGGATCTTTATTTTTATGCTTGCCTTTACTATATTATATGTTGAGCATGCTCGTTGGCTTGCCGCTCCCTTTGTTTATGATGCAAAACGTCGCTACCATCCAATTTTTAATTACCACCCCTGTCATATTTATTGGCAGCTTGTTTTTTACCAGGGGCATTGTCTCGCTGGTCAAAACTAAGACCGCGAACATGGATACCCTGGTTTCTCTGGGGGTTGGCTCAGCTTATATTTATAGCTTATATGTTACGTTCATGATTTGGTCTGGCAGCAGCGCTTTCGGTATGAGCAACCTTTATTATGAAGTTGTGGCCTTTTTAATTACTTTTATCCTCCTGGGCAAATATTTTGAAGCCCTGGCTAAGGGGCGTACCTCGGAAGCCATTAAAAAACTAATCGGCCTGCAGTCCAAGACAGCTTTGGTGGTTAAAGACGGCCAAGAGGTTGAAGTCGGGATTAAAGAGGTTGTTGTTGGCGATATTATTGTGGTCAAGCCCGGCGGCAAGGTTCCGGTTGATGGCGTTGTTGTTGATGGCCATTCCTCTGTGGATGAGTCAATGGTCTCTGGCGAAAGCATTCCGGCTGAGAAAAAAGCTGGTGATAAAGTGATCGGGGCAACGATCAATAAGACCGGCTCCTTCAAGTTTAAGGCTGCAAAGATTGGCAAAGACACTTTTATCTCCCAAGTGATCCGGTTGGTTGAGGAGGCCCAGGGGAGCAAAGCGCCGATTGAGGCGCTGGCTGATAAAATTTCCGCGGTTTTTGTGCCGGCAGTAGTGCTTATTGCCTCGCTGGCTTTTGTTGTTTGGCTCTTGGCCGGGCAAAGTTTTATCTTTGCCCTGACTATTTTTATAGCTGTTTTAATTATTGCTTGTCCTTGCGCGCTGGGGTTGGCTACGCCAACAGTTGTCATGGTAGCCACTGGCCTGGGGGCAGAGCACGGCATTTTAATCAAAAACGCAGCTAGCCTGCAGATAGCGGCCCAACTTAAAACCATTGTTTTTGATAAGACAGGGACGCTGACCAAGGGAGAGCCGGAAGTAACTGATCTAATGTCAAATGATGGAAGGGAATTATTATTAAATGCGGTGGTGGCGGAGAAACAATCCGAGCATCCCTTAGCAGAAGCGATTGTTAAAAAGGCGCAAGCTGAAAAATTAGATATCCCGGAACCTGAAAGTTTTAATTCAATCTCCGGCAAAGGGGTGGAGGCTCAGCTCAAAGGGGAGACAATTCTTTTGGGTAATCGCTTGCTGATGAAAGAAAAGAATATCTCGTTTGCTGATTTGGACGAGAAAATTAACCAACTCGAATTCCAGGGTAAGACTGTCATGCTGGTGGCCAAGAACAATGCTTTGCTTGGCTTGATTGCTGTGGCTGATACTTTGAAACAGTATTCAAAAGAAGCGGTGACAGAGCTTCATCGTATGGGAAGGGAGGTGGTGATGATTACCGGTGATAATAAGCGCACCGGTGAAGCGATTGCCAAACAGGTGGGGATTGATCGGGTGCTAGCCGAAGTTTTGCCGGAAGATAAAGCAGCCAATGTTAAAAAACTGCAGGCGGAAAAGCAAAAAGTTGCCATGGTTGGCGACGGCGTCAATGATGCGCCGGCGTTGGCCCAAGCAGATATTGGGATTGCGATTGGCAGTGGCACTGATGTAGCAATTGAGGCCGGTGATATTGTGCTGGTCAAGGATGACCTGCGCGACGTGGTCACGGCCATTGATTTGAGCGCTTATTCAATGCGCAAAATTAAGCAAAACCTCTTCTGGGCGTTTGCCTACAACTCCCTTGGCCTTCCAATTGCGGCAGGGGTACTTTATCCCTTTACTGGTTTTCTCTTAAGCCCAATAATTGCCGGCGCAGCCATGGTGTTTAGCTCGGTATCAGTTGTGACAAATTCGTGTCAAGGCAAAGTGAAAATGTCCGGTTCTTAGCAAAGTAAAAATGTCCTGTTTTACACACAGATCAGATTTTTTTTCTTTGTTGCAACCCAT
>PEYM01000062.1 GCA_002774365.1 Candidatus Saganbacteria bacterium CG08_land_8_20_14_0_20_45_16
GTTTAATAGCGCCTGTTGTCGGGTTTTGACCAGGAAATACGATTTCAAGAGCAGGGAAAGAAAAGAGTTTTGTGCCGGCATTATCGAGTTTTTCATTCCTGAGCTTTTATCCAGACTGCCTGGACAAACTGATTATCAAATATGAGAACAATTTATCTTGATTATAACGCGACTACCCCAATCGATCAGGAAGTTCTAGCGGAAATGCTGCCGTTTTTGAAAAAACATTTTGGCAACCCATCTTCTTCTCATGTTTTTGGCCAAGCGGCTAAGGCGGGAGTTGAAAGAGCCAGAAAAAGAGTGGCAAGTCTTTTAGGTTGCGACACTTCCGAGATTGTTTTTACCTCCGGTGGCAGTGAAGCTAATAATCTGGCATTAAAAGGTGTTGTGGAAACATTGTCAGCTAAAGGCAATCACATCATAACTTCTCAAATTGAACATCCTGCTATTCTCAACCCTTGCAAATATTTGGAGAGAAAGGGCTTTAAAGTCACCTATCTCCCAGTTGATCAATACGGAATGATTGCTCCGGATGACGTTAAGAAAGCTATAACTTCCCCGCCTGCCGGACGGGCAGGCAAAACCATTCTAATTACAATCATGCACGCTAATAATGAGGTTGGCACTGTTCAACCTCTTGCAGAGATTGGGCATCTGGCCAGAAGACACGGCATTCTCTTTCACACTGACGCGGCGCAAACCATTGGCAAGATAGAAACCAAGGTGAATAAGCTTAAAGTTGATCTATTATCAATTGCCGGGCATAAGTTTTATGCACCCAAAGGTGTGGGAGCGTTATATGTCCGTAAAGGACTTAAACTTGAACCCCTTATTCATGGGGCTGGACATGAAAATTGTCGTCGAGCAGGGACTGAAAATGTGGCAGCTATTGTTGGGTTGGGAAAGGCGGCAGAGATTGCCACAAGGGATCTGAAAAAATATCAATCTCAAGTTTTTAATTTAAGGGAGAAATTATTCAAGGGCATACTTGAGAGAGTTGAAACCGTGAAGTTAAATGGACAGCCAGCCAAACGGTTGCCTAACACTTTAAATTTGAGTTTTGAGGGGATTGATTCTGAAGAACTGCTCTTGAAGCTGAAAAACATTGCGCTCTCGACTGGTTCGGCCTGCCATGCCGGCCATAAGGAGCCCTCAAAAGTTTTACTGGCTATGGGGATTGAGCCTCAATTAGCTTTAGGCACAGTGCGATTTAGCTTGGGGAAATATAACACGGCGCAGGAAATTAATCAGGTTGTCAAAATTTTGTCGCGCTTAGTCAATCAAAAGCGCTAATTGACTCAAAAGTGATTTTGAGCAGTTGCTGAAGCTCTGCTTTGGTAATACTTAGCGGCGGCATTAGCACAATTACATCTCCCAGTGGCCGAAAGATTGCCCCTCTTTTTCTGGCTTCTAAAATTACCTGGTGGCCGATCCGCTCTTTAAAATCATAGCCTGTAAGCTCAATCCCAACCATAAAACCAAGCTGTCTTATCTCTTTAACGTTTTTCAGCTTTTCAAACTCTTTCAGTTCTTTTTGCAGTAATTTTATTTTGGGCTGGAGTCTTTGCGTAGTTTTTTCTTTTTTGAATATTTCCAGATTAGCTAAAGCCGCGGCAGAGGCGAGGGGGTTGCCGGTGTAAGTATGGCCGTGAAAAAAGGTTTTTAGCTCATCGTGTCTGCCTAGAAAAGCGTTATAAATCTTTTGGCTGGTCAAAGTTGCGGCCAGCGAAAGATAGCCACCGGTGATCCTCTTGGCCAGGCACATTATGTCCGGTGAAACCTTTTCATGTCCACAGGCAAACATCTGGCCTGTCCGGCCAAACCCTGTCGCAACTTCATCGACAATCATTAAAATATTATATTTGTTGCAAAGCTTCCTGATTTGTTTGAGTAGCCCCTTTGGCAGAAGGATCATTTCAGCCGCCCCCTGGATCAGCGGCTCCATAATAATCGCGGCAACTTCTTGGTGATGCTTTTTCATTACTGCTTCAATTGCTTTGGCATTGGGTTTAACTTTAATACTCTTAAATAAAAGCGGCTTATAAATCTTATGGAATAAATCAATCCCCCCAACAGAGACAGAGCCGATTGTATCCCCATGATAGGCATTAGCTAACGTGATGAATTTTTTCTTTTTTGTTTGTCCTATTTGTTGTTGGTATTGAAAAGAGATTTTGAGCGCAATTTCCACTGCCGTTGACCCGCTGTCAGAATAAAAAATCTTGTCCAGTCCCTTGGGGGTGATCTCAACCAGTTTTTTAGCCAGCTCAATTGACGGAACATTCCCCAGGCCGAGTAGGGTAGTGTGGCTAATTTTATCAAGCTGTTTTTTGATTGCCTGGTTAAGTTTTGGCTGGCAATGGCCGTGGACATTGACCCAAAGTGAAGATATCCCGTCAATATATTTGTTTCCTTTGGTGTTATAGAGATAAACCCCATCCCCGCGCTCGATGATCAGCTGGTCGTGTTCTACCCAGTCCAGCATCTGCGTGAATGGGTGCCAGAGGTATTGTTTATCGGTTTGTTCTAAATTAGCCATGGTACTTTTGCCAAAATAGGGATTTTAGTCTGCTCAAAAATAATATCAGCGTTATCGTCTTCTGACAACTCGTCTCCTGTGTAACCGTTCATGATAATCCCCTGGATTTTGATTTTGCGCTTTCTTAAGGCTTCAACTGTCAGTAAGGTGTGGTTGATGGTTCCCAGGCTTGCTCTAGCTACTATTATAGTAGGGATCTTCAATTGTTTGATCAGGTCTGCGATCATAATTTTTTCCGTAATCGGAACCAAGGCGCCGCCAACACCTTCAACAACTACCAAATCGTATTTTTTGCTTAAAACTGTAAATGCTCTCTTGATCTTTTTAAGGTCAATTTTTATTTTGGCTTTTCTGACTGTGGCTAAGGGTGAAAGCGGATAGGGGAGTGAAATTGGGTTGATCAGCGCAAGCTGATCTTTTAGTTTGAGTAATTTTTTCACAAAAACCGCGTCATTATCCTGGCTGCAGGAGATCGGTTTCATGTAACCAGCGTTGATCCCCTGGTTTTTGAAGAAATTAACCAAACCAGCAGCAATTAAGGTTTTTCCAACGTTAGTATCAGTGGCTGTAATAAAGATGCCAGGCACGCTAAATCCTCCTTGCTATGCATTGCTGAAATCGTAATTCTTAATCTGCTTTGCCCCTTAGGTACAGTTGGTGGCCGGATAGCCGAAACTAAAATCCCTTGCTCAAAGATTTTTTGGGCAATCTCCATTGTTTTTGTTGCGTCACCGATGATGATGGGGATGATAGGGGTTTCAGCATTAAAATATTTTATGTTTTCCCATAAAGTTTTTAATCTTTCCGGCCCTTCTTCAATAACCTCAAGGGCCGCAATAGCTGCAGCGCAGGCAGCCATTGGCAGGGCAGTCGTATAGATAAAACTGCGAGCCTTGTTCCTTAAATAATTAATTAACTTTTGTGAGCCGCAGACAAACCCACCCAAACTTCCTAATGCTTTAGAGAGTGTTCCCATCACAACATCTATTCCTTCTCCTGCTCCTCTTCCTTTCCCCACCATATGAGCGTCATCAATCATGGTTATAGCCTGATATTTTTTGGCCAGCTGGGCTATTTGGTCGAGTGGAGCAATATCGCCATCCATGCTGAATACGTGATCAGTTACGATTAAACGTTTCTTATACATGCCTGACTTTTGCAAAATATTTTCCAAGGCTTTCATATCCAAATGCGGATAAACCTGGAGCTTGGCTTTAGAGAGTTTGCAAGCGTCGATAATGGAGGCGTGGTTTAAGCGGTCGATGATTATGGTGTCATTCTCATCAACTAGGGCAGTAATTGTGCCTAAATTTGCCATGTAGCCGGTGGTAAAGACAATGGCGGCTTCTCTATTCTTGAATTTAGCGAGTTTGGCTTCGAGTTTTTCGTGAATAGTTGTGTTTCCACAGATTAGACGAGAAGCGCCTGCGCCAAAACCAAATTCATTAATTGCCTCAATTGCTTTGGCTTTAACTTTGGGGTGTCCTGCCAAGCCAAGGTAGTTGTTGGAGCAAAAGTTTAGATATTCTTTGCCTGCAATCGTGACTTTCGCGCCAGAGATTTTTTCAATGGTTTTTAGCTCACGAAAAAGTCCGGCCTCTTTAATTGCTGTCAGTTCTCCCTCAATAAATTCAAGCATAATCAATTTCCAGCCCGAGCGCTTTAATCATCTCGAGATCTTGACTCGCTTGCTGTCCCTTTGTAGTTAAATAATCACCAACCAACGTAACGTTGGCCCCTGCTAAGAACATTAAAGGTTGCAATGGCCCCAGCGCTTTTTCCCGACCGCCAAAGACCCCAAGGTCAGCTTTTGGCATTAATAAACGATAGGTGGCAATTAGCCTTAAAACTTCGAGCGGTTTCATGGGCTGGTAATTTTTCGCAGCCGGGGTGCCAGGGATCGGGTTTAAAATATTAATTGGGACAGATTCAACTTTGAACTCTTTTAAAGTCAGGCCAAGCTCAATTCTTTGTTCCAGGCTTTCACCCAAACCAAAGATCCCCCCGGAGCAGACCTCAAGCCCAATCTCTTTCGCAGCTTTGATCGTGTTTAATCGCTCTTCATAAATATGGGTGGTGCAAACTTGGTCAAAAAAACTTTTCGCAGTTTCTAAATTGTGATGAAGACGCTTTAAACCTTTGGCTTTAAGTTCCAGCAATTCTGGTTTGGTTAAAATCCCAATTGAGACACAGCGGTTTAGTTTTGTTTCCTGGCAGATAGTTTCAAGGCTTTGGCCGATGGTTGCAAGTTCGGCTTTGGTGTTGGTTGCTTTGCCAGATGTGACTACACTAAAACAAGTCGCCCCCATATTTTTTTCAGCCCCTTTAGCCGCTTGAAGAATCTCTTCACTGGACAGCAGAGGGTAGGCAGCGGTGTTGGTGTGGTGGTGGCCGGATTGGGCACAAAACGAGCAGTCTTCCGAGCACTTGCCTGACTTGGCATTAACAATCGCGCAGAGCTTAATTTTATTTCCCTTATATTTTTGCCGCAACTTATTAGCCTCATGCATCAGCTCAAAAGTCTCATCATCGCTGGTGGAGATGAGTTTTAGTGGGTTCATGCCTAAATTATAACATGTTATAATGTTCCCTCACCCCCTTGTTCCCCCTCTCCCAGAGGGTGAGGGGGGATCTGGAGATACGTGCTTATTAATAATTTACTTTTTATTCATGGTTTTGCCACTGGCCCGCAAATTTGGCACCAGCAAATCAAAGAATTTGGCCAGGTTGCTGATATTGAAGCGACTGATAATTTGATTATTGTCGGTTGGTCAATGGGCGGCTGGAAGGCAATCGAGTTTTGTTTTGAGCATCACCACAAAATCAAAGGGTTGGTTCTGGTTTCCGGCTTTGCCAAATATGTTAAGGGTGATGATTATCCTTATGGGACACCGCTGGCCCTTTTACAACGGCTAAAGAAGATCTTTCTCACCGATTACAAGCAAGGGATGCATTATTTTTATGACCTGATTTTTAAGGATAAAAGTAATCATCACCTGATTGACCAGCTCCCTGTGCCGGAAAAAGCTGATCTGGAAAAATGGTTTAGCCGGCTGGAGCACGAGGATTTGCGACCACATCTTTCCAAGATTAATATTCCAACTTTAATTATTCATGGCGACCAGGACCCAATTGTCCAGCTTGGGGCAGCCAAGTATTTGTACGAACAGATCAAAGGCTCAAGGCTGGTTGTTTTAAAAGGGGTAGGCCATGCTCCCTTTCTAGAGAAGCCGCAGGAGTTTAATCAGTTGCTTGGGGATTTTATTAGTGAAAGAACAAATTAAAGCGAGTTTTTCAAAAAGCGCGGCTACTTATGATCAGGCTGCGACTATGCACGAGCAAATCATTGATGACCTTTTAGCTTTAATTAACGGCGATTTCCAAAAAATCCTTGACATTGGCTGCGGGACAGGGACTATGGCTGCCAAGTTAGCTGAAAAGTTTCCTAAGGCCGAGATAGTTGGTCTTGACCTCGCGCCAGGAATGGTTGAGCTGGCAAAGACAAAAGTTGCTAATCCAAAAGTAACTTTTTTAACCGGTGACGGCGAGGCTCTTTCTTTTCCAAATGCCTCTTTTGATTTGGTTGTTTCAACTTCGTCCCTGCAGTGGATGGAGTGCTGCCAAGTCTTTAAAGAGGTAAGGCGAGTGCTAAAGCCGGGCGGAGCCTTTTATTTTGCTACTTTTGGACCGGCAACGATGGCTGAAGCCAAGTTGGCTGGCTTGGCTATTAATGATTTGGCTTCTCAAGAAGAACTTTTAGCTGCTCTTTTGCCTCATTTTCAAATCAAAATTTTTAGCTCCAAAATAATGGCGCAGGAGTTTAGTGGCATTTTTGACCTTGGTAAATATTTAAAGGCAATTGGGGCGGCGGTTCCTATCTCAAAGAAACAGTCAGGGCTTAGAAAAATTAAGCCGAAAAAAGTTAAGGCTAGCTTTGAAGTTTTTATTGGTTGCGGCTTTGACAAATAGTTGACTAATTTGGTAAACTATTGTCGAGGTTAAAAATTATGCTGTTTAAGAATTTTAAGAAAATCGCAGCGATCTTGTTTTTCATCTGGCTGGCCAGCCTGGGGGCGACCACTGTCTGCCTGGCCAATAACCATCACGTTTGTTGTCCCACCCAAACTGCCGACTGGCACAACGACACTACTACTGATTTTTTTGAGGCAAAAATCTTTGTTGATCTCTCTCTTAGTGAGCAAATAGGAGAGAGCGAATTGATTTTTGTCCCTCAATTTTCTCTCGTTCAAGTTAGCTTTGACCTGCCGCCGCCAACCGCTGTTTTAGCAAAAATAAGCCACCAGATACACGCCCCACCCGTAGTATAATAGTTCCACCTTACATTAATATATAAGGAGGTTGTTATGCGAGGGTTTATTGTTTTTATATTATTAATATTATTGGTTTTCCCTGGTTTTAGCTTAACGATTGATCAAGCGATTAACTTGGCTAAGGAGAGCAATCCGGCGCTGGCTAAGGCTAAGCGCCAGGCTGCCGCGGCCGGAGCGGCCACGGTACAAAAAAGCTGGCTGGCTTCCCCTATTTTGATGCTGGAATACCAGCAGATACCGCCAGGCTCAAGCAATTTAGCTGATGCTGAAATGAGAATGTACGGCTTGGCTCAAAATATTCCCTGGCCAAACAAGCTCTGGCTCAAGCGCAGCGCCGCCTTGCAAGCCGAAAACGCGGTTAAGTACGAGGTTCAGGACTATAGCTGGCAGCTACGGGCCCAAGTTGTTGAAGCTTATTTTCAACTCTATTTCGCCCAAAAAAAGCTGGAGCTTAACCAAGCCAACCTTGGCATTGTCAAAGGCCTGGAAAAAGTGAGCGAGAGCAAATATCTGGTTGGTCGGGCGGCGCAGGTAGACCTATTATCAGCCCAGGTTGAAGCGGCGGTTTTAGAAAACAATGATTTAACCTTGGAGGAAGAATTTGGCCTGGCTGAAATCCGCGGAAAAAAACTGCTCAATACCCAAGAAGCTTTTGTGACAGAGAGTGATCCGACTTTCCTAATTGTTTTGCCGGGCTTGACCAGCCTTAAGGCCAGCGCCCTGGCAAATAATCCAAAACTGCTGGCAATTAAAGCCGAGGTAAGCGTCAGACAAAATTTGCATGATCTGGCCAAGGCCGAACTCCTGCCTGATTTTAAAACAACCTGGCTGCAGCGGGAAAACGCGGCCGGACCGGCTGGCTGGGATCTTAAATTTGCCCTGGAAATCCCTTTGTGGTTTTGGACTGACGCGGCCAAAATCCGGCAGGCTGGTTATGAAGTAGAGGGGAGCGCGAATTTTTTGCTTGATTATCAAAACGCGCTGAAAGAAAAAGTCGCAAGCGAGTTTGTTGGCTTAAGTAATGCTTTGCGCTCGGCCAAAGTCTACCGCGAGGTTATTGTGCCTAAAGCCACGCAGGCGCTTGGCTCGGCCAGGACAGCTTACTTGACCGATAAACTTGATTTTTTTACCCTGCTGGGGACACAGCGCCAGCTTTTGAATGTCCAGCTTAAATATTATGATAATCTAGTCATGGCCCAAATACATAAGGCCAGGCTCGAAGCCTTAATAGGAGGAGAACTAAAATGAAAAACAGCAATATCTTGATCTCGGTAGTGGTTTTGGTCGTTCTTATTTTTGGGTATTTTAAGTTTATGAAAAGCGAACCTTTAAAAATGTATCAAGCAGGGGATTTAATGCTTCGGGTATCGCTCTCTCCCAATCCGCCGCGGGTTGGAGACGTAAAACTAACAGTAATTCCGGTTGACCGCCAAAAGATAGCAACGATTGATGTTGGTTACGGCATGCCGGCGATGGGGAATATGCCGGCCATGCATTCAGTTGTCAGTGGCGAGAGAGCCGGGGACGGCTATAAAGCGCTGTTATCTGTTTCAATGCTTGGGACCTGGGATTTGAACTTGGAGCTAAAGACAAAAGACGGGAAAAGTCAAAAAGCCAATTTTAAGTTTTCAACCGGACAAAAAGGCTTAAGCTATTATCCGGACGAAGCGCCGGCGCCGATGGATATGTCCTCTGATGTTCCAATGGTTAAATTAACGGCAAAGCAGGTAAAGCTGGCGGAGGTTAAATCCGCCCCGCTTAAAAAGCTTACAATTTTTAGATCGATAAGGGCGGCCGGAGTGGTTGCTTACGACCCTGACCTGTTAGTGGCAGAGCAGGAATATCTCGCGGAGGAAGAAAATAAAGATCTTGTTCTTAATAAATTGAAACTGCTTGGGATCAGCAAGGCTGAATTAGTTGTGCTGGATAAAACCCAAAAACCGGACGAAGCCCTGATCCTGCCTTCTGATCGGGCCTGGGTTTATGCCGATATTTATGAATATGAAATAGGAGACGTTAAGGCTGGGCAGAGAGTTGCAATAAAATCAATTGCTTATCCCGAGAATACATTTTATGGGATTATCAGGTCAATTGTTCCGGCGTTTAATGCCAAAACCAGAAGCAATCGGGTTCGGATTGAGGTTTTAACTGCTTCACGGAAATTAAACCCAAATATGTATGTTGACGCTATATTTAATATCCCGCTCGGATCAAAGCCGGCCATTCCCAAAGCGGCGGCTCTTATTACCGGAAAAGAACAGCTGGTTTATGTTGATCATGGGTCAGGCTATTACGAGAGAAGGCTGCCAAAGCTGGGGTCATTAGCCTACACCCAAGCCAATCTGCCGGTCTATCCGGTTATCTCAGGGATAAAAGAAGGAGAGTTGGTCGTGGGAGAAGCGAATTTTCTGCTTGATTCGCAGAGTGAATTATCAGGCGGCATATCAGGGCTCTACAAATGATAAATAGAATAATCGAATTGGTATTGCGGCGCAGGATTGTTTCGCTTGCCTTTTTCGCGTTTTTAATTCTTTGGGGAATTTACGCGGTGCAAAACACCCCGATCGACGCGATTCCCGATATTGGAGAAAAACAGGTAATTGTTTACGCCGACTGGCTGGGGCGCTCTCCCAAAGACGTGGAAGACCAGGTAACTTATCCCTTAACTAACGCCTTGCAAGGGGTGCCGGGAGTAAAGGTTATTCGTTCATCGTCCGCCTTTGGTTTTTCTATGATCTATATGATCTTTAAAGATAATATTGATTATTATTTTGCCAGGTCGCGGGTGTTGGAGCGTTTAAATGTCGTGCAAAAAGATATGCCTGAAGGGATTATTCCCGCCCTTGGTCCGGACGCGACCGGCCTTGGCCAAATCTTTTGGTACACGGTAGAAGGGGAGGGGAAGAATTTAGCCGAACTTCGTTCTATTCAAGATTGGTATGTCCGCTATCAGCTTAATTCTGTGCCCGGGGTGGCAGAGGTCGCGTCGGTCGGCGGATTTATCAAAGAATACCAGATCGATATTGATCCTAATCGCCTGCTTGCCTACAATATCCCGGCCAGCCATCTCTTTATGGCGGTTAAGAAAGCCAACCTTGATGTCGGAGCAAAGGTGATTGAGGATGGCTCCCGCGAATTTATCGTGCGCGGACTCGGCTTTATAAAATCAATTAAAGATGTTGAAAATATTAGTGTGGGGGAGGCTGGCGGGACCCCGATTTATATTAAAGATTTAGGCAATGTCTCCCTTGGCCCCGCTTTTAGACGTGGGGCTTTGGATAAAGAGGGGAAGGAGGCGGTCGGGGGCGTTGTTCTCATGCGTTACGGACAGAACCCGCTAAAAGTTATTGAGGGTGTTAAGCAAAAGATCAAAGAGATCGAACCTGGCCTGCCTGTTGGCGTAAAAATTAAATCTTTTTACGACCGGACCGGCCTGATTGAGCGGACAATTTCTACCCTAACCTTTGCGCTTTGGCTTGAAGTGCTGATTACGGTTGTTGTTATCTATGTTTTTCTGTTAAGCGTTCCGGCCACCCTGATTGTTTCCGTCATTCTTCCGCTTGGCGTGCTGATTTCATTCATCGGCATGTATTATTTGGGTATCGATGCCAATGTCATGTCACTGGGAGGGCTGGCGATCGCGATCGGAGCTATGGTTGATTATGGAATTATTGTTACGGAGAATATTTTTCGCCATCTGGCCGAGTGCGGCGAAAAAGTAAACGTGGTGGAAGCGACCCTGGCGGCGGTCAAAGAAATTGCCGCGCCATTGCTCACCGCTACCATGACAACGATAATTGGTTTTATCCCTGTCTTTGTTTTGCAGGGGGAAGAGGGACGGCTTTTTCGTCCTCTCGCGTATACCAAAACTTTCGCGATGGCAGGCGCCGTACTTTTGAGCCTGACCCTGATCCCTGTCCTGACCACCTTTTTTCTTAAAGGCAAATTAAAATCTCCGGAAGAGAATCCGCTGGCCCATAAACTGGGTTCGATCTATCGCCCGATGCTCTCCTGGTCGCTCAATCATAAAAAAATAATTATTTACTCGATGCTTGCTGTTTTACTGCTCGGTTTTGGCGCGGCAAAATTTATCGGCCGGGAATTTATGCCGCCGCTTGATGAGGGTTCAATCCTTTTTATGCCGGTTATGTCGCCGACGGTCTCTTTGACCGAAGCGTTTAGGGTTATGCGGAAACAGGATGAAATTATCAAATCATTTCCGGAAGTGAAGCAGGTGGTCGGCAAGCTCGGCCGGGCCGAAACCCCGACTGATCCGGCGCCAATAGAGATGTTTGAAACAGTCATTAACCTTAAGCCAAAATCAAAATGGCGTTCCGGCATGACCAAGGATAAATTGGTTATGGATCTGGATCAGGCTTTGCAGATCCCCGGGGTTTCCAATATCTGGACCCAGCCGATTGTCAACCGCATTGCCATGCTCTCGACCGGTATCCGCACCAATGTCGGGGTTAAAATTTTTGGTCCGGACCTTAATGTTTTAGGCCGGATCGCACAGGAGGTGGAAAAAGAGGTCAGAGGGGTCAGGGGGGCGGTTGATATTTATTCCGAAAAAGTGGCCGGCAAGCCGTATATAGAAATAAAGATTAATCGTGAAGCGATTGCTCGCTATGGCATTGCTGTTTCAGATGTCCAGGCGGTAATTGAAATGGCTTTGGGGGGAGCGCCGCTTACCTGGACAGTGGAGGGGAGGGAGCGTTATCCGGTCAGGATCCGTTATTTTAGGGATTTACGCGATAACCTGCCTGATTTAAAACGAGTTTTGGTAAAAAATATTCCCCTGGCGCAGCTGGCGGAAATTGAGACGATCATCGGTCCCTCTATGATTAATTCAGAGAACGGACTGCTGCGCGCCTTTGTTTTGATGAACGTGCGCGGCCGTGATATGGTTGGTTTTGTGGAAGATGCCTCTAAGGTAGTGGCGCAAAAGGTGAAACTACCGCCAGGTTATTTTATCCAGTGGTCGGGAGAATTTGAGAACCAGGTCCGGGCCAGGCAGCAGCTTTTGCTGGTAGTGCCGCTGGCCTTTTTTATAATTCTGATGATTTTGTATATCTCCCTAAACTCGTTAAAACAACTGGGAATTATTATTTTAGGGATTCCGGTTTCCATTGCCGGAGGATTGATGTTGCAGCTCTTGCTCGGGTTTAATTTTTCAGTCGCGGTCTGGGTCGGCTATATTGCCTTAGCCGGGATAGCGACCGACGGCGGAATAATTATGATCTCGGTTTTAAACGATCTGTTTGGAAAAAGGGAGGTGAAAAATGCCGAAGAGATAAATGAGCTGGTGATAGAGGGGGCGGCATTGAGGGTTCGGCCGGTCATGATGACCGTTGCTACTACTATCTTGGCTCTTATTCCGCTCATGTTCTCTTCCGGCGCCGGATCAGAGATCATGAAACCGATGGCGACTCCTCTGATCGGAGGCCTGGTCAGCGCCACTTTCCTGAATTTATTTGTGGTTCCCGTATTATACGCATGGCTGAAAGAAGGAGGAAAATAAAATGAAAAACATAATAATTGGTTTATTGGTTGCTTTGGTGATTTTAGTTGCTTGGTGGTATTTTGGAACACGTCCGAGCCAACAAATGATGGATATGAACGAAATGAAGATGGATCATAATATGAACTCTCAAACGGACTCTTCAATGGCTGGAGATGAAATGGTGGAATGCCTGGTAATGGGGACAAAGATGAAGAAATCAGAGGCATACTCCAGTACGGAATATAAGGGGAAGACCTACTATTTCTGCTGCGCCGCTTGTCCCGGAGCGTTTAAGGCTGATCCGGAAAAATATGTGAAATAGGAGGGAAAAAGCGATGAGATATCTGTTAAGTTTCTTGTTAGTATTTGGATTAGTGTTGACTGCTGTAGCTGATGAGAACGACCACATGATGATGGACAAGAACGTGATAATGGACAGGGAGACGATGATAAAAGGCTTGGGCATGATAAAAAAGGGGCAACCGTTTGTTTATTCTTTGGACAGCTATCACCTGTTTGGCCGGGCCAAAGAATTTAACCTGACGGCTTACCAATTTGATTTTTTTCCTAAAGAAATTAAAGTTAAAAAAGGGGACAGGGTGAGGTTATTCGTCGCCTCTACCGATGTTAAGCACGGTATTTTTATCAAAGAATATAATATTAATGTAGCGGTTGAAAAAGAGAGTGTTAAGGTGATTGAGTTTGTGGCAGACAAGCCCGGCGAGTTCGAAATTCTCTGCTCGGTTTTTTGCGGGCTGGGGCACCGCAACATGAAAGCTAAACTGATTGTTCAAAAATGAACAGGTTTTTAAGCGATAAGCGCGATGTCGTGATAATCCTGTTGGGGCTCTTGGCAGCCCTTGCGGGATATAAGCTTTTTGGCTGGCTGGCTCGCGCTGGCCGGAGTTAATCCTTTCAATTTAATCAGTTGGTTTTTTGTTTTTGTCATGCTGATCGAGCCCAAGACCTCGGCGGTTGTCGAGTTGCGGGGAGCAATTTTTAGCGCGACGGCCGCGCTCGGGTCGTTTTTAATTTACACATTCTGGCCAGGTTATGATTTATTTGTAGTTGGTTTAGCTGCGGCGAATCTGACCCGACCATTCTTCACTCGCAAAAAAAGCCAGATAAAGATTAGCAGGGGGGAGAAGAGCAGGCAGAAAGTGGTTGAAATTTCGTAGCTGGGTAATCAGTTTTTCATGTTATAATTATTACGACTTACATGAAAACCATCGGTTTGCTGATTATTTCCAACATTTTTATGACTTTTGCCTGGTATGGGCATCTTAAGCACAAGAGCGCGCCGCTTTTTATGGTGATTGTTATTAGCTGGCTGATCGCGTTTTTTGAGTACTGCTTTCAGGTGCCGGCAAACCGAATTGGTCATGCCCAGTTTTCTGCCGCCCAGCTAAAAACTATCCAGGAGGTCATTACCCTGATTGTCTTTGTGGTTTTTTCCATTTTTTATTTGCGCGAAGAATTTCGCTGGAACTATGCCTTAGGCTTTTGCCTCATCATCGGCGCGGTGTTTGTGATTTTTAAGAAGTGGTAGTTTAGGGGAGGGCAGGTTTTTAAAGAAGCTGAAATTTTCATGTTTTTGGGCTCTTCGTGTAATTGAGTGGGTAAAAATGGCTCAATTTAAAGTGCCTCCAACATACAAGTTAATATTTTCAGCCTTAAATACTCT
>PEYM01000005.1 GCA_002774365.1 Candidatus Saganbacteria bacterium CG08_land_8_20_14_0_20_45_16
AATAAACCCACCAATTCTTGCAGCTATTGCCTGCCATTGAGTTATCCAATGCATAATTCCACCCTAAACCCCCAACTTCTCTTTCCTCGCAAACTCTATAAATTTATCCGCGATATCGTCAAGGTCGTGATCGAGTAATTTCTTGCCATTCCTATCATGCGCCACAGTGCCGTTCTTATCTTTTTTGAAAACATAATCCCCGGAATTGTCCTTGCCCCCTCTTTTAGAAACTGCCATAAAAATGGAATAATCTTTCAAGGGCTTGCCAGCTTCCCCTCCCCACTTCTGCAAAAATAAAACACTGGTCTTGGTCCCGGTGTGTGGCTTAAAGGTATTGCCATGCAACCCCACCACCGCCAAAATCCGCGCTTTCTCAAATAACCACTCCCTGATATATTCCATATTAGTATTGTTTAAAACACCCTGGGGCAAAACAATCGCCATCCTACCACCCGGCCGCAGCATGTTCAGCGTCCTTTCAATAAATAAAATGTGCCGCTCTGCCTTGCTGACAATCTTCCCCTTCTTCTTACCAAAGAAATACTGCCGCAAAAGGCCTTTGTCCTGGATCTCCCCGGCAAAAGGCGGATTGGTCAAAACCACATCAAAATCAAAATAATGAAAACTCTGCTTATTATCCGCATTATCAGTAAAATTGCCTAAATCAAGCAGGTGCTTCTGAAGTTCAGCCCTGGCATGCAGCAATTCTTGATCCTCCCCCTGCCACTCCCTCGGATCTAAACTATTCAATTTGAACATATGCGTGCGGCCATCTCCCGCCACCAGCATCAAGGCTCTCGAAACCTTGGATATCTCCTCCGCAAAATCAATCCCCCACAAATGCTCACCAGCATATTCTTTAACCGCTTCTTGAGAATTGTTTAACTCTCTTTCTTTAACCCAGTTCATGGTGCTAATCAAAAAACCGCCCGAACCAGCCGCGGGATCAATAACATTCTCTTTTTTCTTTGGATTAAGCATCTTAACCGCCATAGCAATAACGTGACGCGGAGTAAAATATTGTCCTTTTTTACCCTTGGCAACCTCTGGGATTAAATATTCAAAGGCTTCATCAACAATTGAAAGATCAGAGCCAAAAAGCCGGGCTTTTTCAAGCTCACCAACCACGATCGAAAGGTGCTCCGGGGAAAGTTTGATGTTATCTTGTTCAAAAAATGTTCCCGGCCACTTTTCCATCGATTTTTTAAAAAGATCATTGATAACCTGATAAGTTTTTGACGCGTCTTTATACTTGCGAAAGAATATTTCATGGTCCGCCCGGCTTATCCTGGCCTCGTTTTCATCAAATAGTTTGGCATAGATTAATTTAAATACTTCACTAAAAACATCAACCCCGGCATTGGCCAAAACCAGCTCTTCCATTGAATTAATAATCTCTTTTAAATCGGCCTTGGGGTCTGTGTATTCAAAAAGTGTCTTTTTTGCGTCAAGTAAATCATCAATGGTTTGATCCGCCAGCGGCAGATCCGGCAACGTATCGCTAAACTCCTTAGGATATGGCCGATATAAAATAATTCTCTTAACACCATTGGACCATAAACCAATCTCCGCCCCTTCAGAATTTAAGTAACTTTTTAATTGTTCGATCCCCTTACGCTCGGTTGGACTTTTTACTTCAATAATAATCAAAGGAGTAACCTTGTCTTTTTTATATACAATAATATCAGCAGATTTTTTGTTAACCTCCCGGCCAAAATGGATACTCTTTTCAATCTCAATCCGATCAAGCGGATATTTATAAACCGTCCGTAATTTATAAAGCCAAAGCTGGCGCACGATCTCTTCCGGTTTCGCCCTTTGTTTTGTTTCGTCATAAACCAGGCGCGGACTGCCCGATTTTATATCTTTAACATAAAATTTATTTTTTTCTTCTTCAGTTATTTCTAAAACTTCTTTAAATTCAATCTTATCAAATTCTTTCAGACCATAAATAACGGACGGATCGCCAAAGATTTTATCCAATATCTCATGTGTCTTATTCAGCTTTTTAGTCGGCATTTACTTCACTCCCTTCCAATAACCATTTTTTAAAACAGAAATCACTTTCCCCTTAAGCTCAACATCATCCGTAAATAAGATGTTTTTATATTTTGGGTTCTCCGGCTTCAGATAAAGGTAAGGCGGCTTATCCTGGGTAATAAAACGTTTAACCGTTGACTCACTGCCAATTTGCGCCAGCACAACATCTCCATTATAAAACTCTTTAACACTCTGGACCAAAACAACATCGCCGTCATCAATCCCCGCGTTAATCATTGAATCGCCGGAAATTTTTAAAAGAAAAACATCTTCGTTTAGTTTTTCAACATCCTCTGAAAGAGATTTCCATTCCCCCTCAATCTCAACCGTTTCAAGGGGGGCTCCAGCGCTTGTCGCGCCAAGAAAAGCCACGAGTGGCGGCTTGCCCAAGGCTTTGTAACCAAAAGGCAAAATAGCTATTTTGCGCGCGCCAGCTTCGTTGCGCTTTAAAAATTTCCCTTCGACTAATTTTTCCAGGTGGTCAATAACTGATTGGTTGGATGAAACGCCTAGTAACGCGCGCATTTCCTCAAAAGTAGGAGGGTAGCCGGAATCTTTAATATAATCGTAAATAACAGTTAAAAGGTCTTTTTGCCTTTTTGTCAGAGAATTTATCATGCGAACATTATACCCGACTATTTATTCTGGAGTCAAGCGATTGTTTGGGTCATTTGCCCTCTTTATCCAATCAATTGCCCCAGCAATATTCTCCCAGGCCTTTTTAAAATCAGCAACATAACAAACAGCCTCGTCATCGCTATCAACAGCGTAACTATCGGGAACATATTTGGGCATTTTCTTTTTGCCAATCAGATAATCAACAACAAATTTGTTGCGCTCAATGGCCTCAAGGAGCAGCTTTTTTGATTTTGGGGTATCGCCTTCTTTAACAAATTTTAGAAGCGGGTAAGCATATACCCAATGCAAGCCAAAATCATCAGGATATTTTGTCAGCAGTTTTTCCAGCTCGTCATATTTTTTTATTTCGGCCAAATAACCAGACAACATGTAACGTACTCCCAGGTTATCGGTTGGATTTAAAACCAGCATGTCGTAATATTGTTTAATAGCCTCGTCATGCTCGCCGATTTCCCAAGTACATTATAGGTCTTCGCGTCTTCCTGGGCAAGCATGACATAGGCATCGGCGCAATCAAGAGAGATTGAGAGCGCCTCATGCGCCAGTCTTATTCTTTCTGCTGGATCCTGTGACTCTCTGGCCTCCCAAATAATCTCCTATGCAGCATCAAGCTCCTTTGCACCGCCAGGAAAGCCCATTTCCTTTTCAAGCTTACGCTTGGCCATCTCCAATGCCGTCATTGCTTTTTTATGACCATCTGATTTTTTGCTATTAAAAATCTTTTCCGCCCTCTTGGCCGCCGCCTGATTTTCTCCTGTCTCCATCACCCTCACCACCTTCTTGCCACATTTAGAGCAAACTCCCCGCAAAATAATATCTCCGCTGGAATGGAGAAAAATCCGGTAAGCCGTGAACAAAGTCACCCCGCACTTGCTGCAAAAGACATTGCCTAAAATCTTTGAAAAATTCTTAAAATCATCGGCCATAATGGTTCTGACCTGGACAAGGGTTATTTGTTTTTCCGCTTTAGTCATTATATCCTCTTCAATTGCTCAATTATTGAATTAGCTAAATCTCTTTTGTCGATTAAAAACTGATCCCATTTATTAGATTCTTTCTTTTTGCGACCGGCAACAAAGCCAAGCATTTTCCCTCCCTGTAATTGGTTAGCCATTTTAACAAAGTCAGGAGCAGGAACAAACCAGAGATAATCCCACAAATCTCCTTCTTCAGTATCAAAATAACAAAAGACAACAGCCATTGAATAATGGTCAACAACCGAAGCGGCTTTTACCGTTGCCGTGAATATTTCATCGGGATTACCGCCAAAACGACTTTTAACCTGTATGTACAAAGTTTTCAGTGAGCCTTTTTCTTTAACTATAATGTCAATCCCCTCATCGTCAGATATTGGCTTATAACAGGAGAGACAAGTATCGCCATAAAGCGTTATTAGTTCAGCTATTCTTGCTTCGGCAATATCACCTTTTTGTTTTGATGAAACAGCTTTAGATATTTTATATTCTTTATCCAACTTTTTTCCTTCTTTTTTTGCATCTTCTTTGTATTCTGGATTGAGGCCAAAGGTTGAAGGGGCTGTTTTAACAAAACGGGATTTTTCTTTCCTGGAGTTAATATCAACCACCAGCTGGGCATTCATAGTTGCCTCTGGGGTTTTGCCCGCGGTCTTTAACCAGCCTCTCTTTAGCGCAATCTGCGTTATTTCTTTACTATACAGCGGCTTTCCTGATTCTCTTAAGATTTGATCGGCAATGGATTTAAATGTATTCATGAATTACTACGCTCTCTTTTTTAAAATCTGCGGCGCATAGATTGTGCCCAGTTCAGGGAACTCGATCGGATGAATTGGCCTAAATGGATTATTTGTTAACTGAATACTTTCAATCCAATCAATTCTAAAACGTTTTATTTTTGCCTCATTAATTTTCATGGCAAAAAGTATAATATTACCTTCACTGCTTCGTCGCAATGAATATGGCCTTATCACATAATTCTTTAGCTGGGCACATTTTTTGCGATATTTCATCTCCACACAAAGATGATTCACAACCGCGAAACGCAGGGCTTCGATTGGCTTACGTTTAATTAATTCTAAGGTCTGTCCAACCGGATGAGAGATCCAGGTATCCCCCGGAGCAGTTTTAAGGGGCTCAAGGCTTGGCGCCTCATACCTGCCTTCAAGCCAGGCAAAAAAATTAGGCGGTTCATCCCAATAAGCCTCAAAAGGCGACAGGGCGGGCAATTGGTGAGCGAGCATATTTGCCCACTCGCTTTTAAGCTCATCAAGATTTGGGGACGTTTCAATTGCCGCCAAGGTTGTAACCGGCAATTTTTTTGTCTCACATTTAGCCAGCAACAGCGCTTTGACAAGATTGGCCTTTTCTTTGCAAAATTTTTCCCGAAAAAGAAAAACAATGTCGTAAAAATCGCGCGGCCTCCCCCGCTCGCCCATCGCCCTTATTTTCTCGGCAAAAACTTCTTCAAGAGAATAGCACATAACCTTAGCCGCCTTAGGTAAATCGTCAGAAAATCCATGAGCTATGCCATTGCGGACAGGCACATGTGCAATTTTTTCAGAAGAGAGCAGATCAATCTTTAAGCTTGCCGGCGAGGGAGTTTGTCTTGGTCCTTGATAATAAATTCTACCTTCGGCATAAAAGGGAAAATCTTGTTTTTTTACCAGCGGCTCGCGCAGAGAAAAATTAATGCCCGATTCATCGTAAACTCGGTCGAGAATACGTTTTAAAACTGGCTGAATTTCATCCGGACTAATTGGACCATCTTGAATAACAGTAAAGTCTAAATCTTCTGAAAAACGATAGGTTTCCAAATAACACTTTTTTAGGCAGGTTCCACCCTTAAATATCCACTTGCGACCAATATCCTTATCCTGTCCAATCCCCCATAAGACCCAACCAATAACATAATTTTTTTCCGCAACATGTTCGCTGATACCCAACTCTGCGGCCTGATTTCTTAAGTCTTCGCGCCCAATCACTTATACTGCGCCTTTTAAGTCAACGTTTATTGTTAGATTCCAACGGCGCAGATGTTTTCCCTTATCCGATAGCGTAGTATCTAATTTTGAATATCCGGCACTTTTGTTTTGACTGCATTGTTTTAAGATGTCGGGAGCCGCTATATTTAAAATCTCTATCAAATACCCCAAGCGCTTATAAATAGCTCGGTTACCATGCTTTTTAATATAATCAATAAGATTACTTGTGTTTTTATCTTCTCTAGAAAAATATTCATTTATCATTTGAGCAATATGCCTAATCCCGCCACCCAAAGCAGGATCATCAAGCAGATCAATAATAGTACGTTCAAGGTCAGAGACTAAAACCTTTACTTGTCCCCGCCAGACAGGCTTCAGCCCAAAAAATTTATTTTTGCTTATTGTTTTGATAATATAACTTGTTCCCTGTATTTCTTTCTCTTTTCTATTGAATCTTCTGGAGGTAAAAACAACGACATCATTAAATATTTGCTCGGTAAGCCCCCAATATTCCCCGGCGCTCCACCCGCCAAGATAACAGGGATTAAAAACTGTTGCGGCAACAATCCAAGAATCTTCTTTCTGTGACTCTGGATGCGCAGCGCTTAACGAAACAGTGCTATAAAGGCCTCTTTTTACTCTTGTAAGCCAGCCACGCTCAACCCAATAAGTAACTATATTTTTAGCTTTTTCTATTGAAACGTTTAAACTATTAGCAACATAAGGCAAGTCAAACGGCCCTTTTGCTGCCCGATTCAAAATACCTAGCAATTCCCGATTATGCCTTGAAATCCCGCCTTTCTCCATAAAATCGCCTCCACAATGTTATATACTTTACACTATTAGCATGACTACATCAAACTAATAGTGCATATAATATACCATAAACTAAGGATTTGTCAAGTAGTAGCCTAATAGCCAAGCTTGCTCAAATTGGCAGATATCTCCTTTTGAGCTTGCGGCTTTCTTTAAAAGACTGCTTTAAATCAGCTTCTGTTAGCTCCCTATTCCTGCGCGTGACCATCTCCCCCATCTTGCGCGCGTCAACAAACAAAATCCCATCGTGACGATCGCGAGAAACAAACCAGAGACAAGCAGGGATCTGGGTGGAATACAATTAACCAGACCCTACCAGTTTTTTCAGCGCCTCAACAATCTTAACCATAGCCAGCGTATCTAATTCGCAGTATTTTTCAAGAGCGCTAAAAACCTTATCTTTATCTTTTTTGTCATCACTGCTGCCAAAGACAACCCGCATATACTCAAAGCGGGCGAGTCCTCCGGCGCCGATTTCCATGTTGTCATATGACAGCTTTGTCATGGCCGGTAAAATGTCTTTCAATGATGCCGAGCCTTTTTGCTTGGGATGATAATACCACAGGTTTTTAAAGGGGACCAAAAGGTCAATAAAACGCTTTTTAAGGCAAACAAACCAATGGTTATACTCTGGACAGTTACGCACGCTAAAACGGAGGCACTTTTTTTCATAATCAGCAAAAAATGCAATAATTGAACCGCTCTCGCCAAGCAGCTCTTTTAGCCGGCTTAAAACCTGCGGCCTGGGATCTTGATCGCCACTCGCTAAAAAAGAGTAGTGCTCAAGTTTTGCTTTGGCAGATTTTTGAACATGGAGCGAGAACTGGACAGGGATATCCTCATAGGGCCGCGTGTAATCATATAATGGGATAGCGCTCGCTATAGTTTCAAAATCAAGAAAATAAAGCGGATACGTTAGCTTAGCTAAAAAATTAGTCAGCTCCGGCTTATTAAGATAAGGCTCGCCCGTCTGATGGGCACTGACCTGGATTAATTGTTCAGGGGTCAACTCAAAATTATTAGGGATACTCGCAAAATCAAGCACCCCTTGGCGCATCAAATCAAAAGCCATCTTTTTATTGCCACGGATCAAAAAAATATTATCCTCGGGCATAAAGGCCCAGCATTTTTCATATAATGGGCAATTTTTGCAACGCGGGCCAATCTTAACCTCTGGCTCGCTCCCTGCCATAACAACCAGCATCTTCTCTGCCTGCGCTTTAACCTCAGACTGCAGCTCGATCACCTCGGCCGTGATCTCATCTTTTTTAAACAGCTTATCAACTTCCAGCTGGCCAACGCGCTCATAATCACGATTTAAATAGAGGACATAACACTGGCAAATATCAAGCCCGGCCCCTTCTAAAACCATTTTTTGGAAGGCCACATCATCGTAATGCTCATGCTTAACGCTGGTGCTGCTTTTAACCTCGATCAGCTGCCAGGACTTTTCTCCGACCGGCACTAAAATATCAGAGATAGCGTAAGTTTGGCCGCTGACAAAACCAGCCTCAAACAAAATCTTGCGCTCCCTAGCCGCTTTCATCGAGCGCTCATGGGTTATTTCTGCCTGCCAATCCCGTTCAACCTTGATACCACCAGGGAATAACTGGTGCGCCTCCTCCCCAACCACGCTCCCCTGTTTCATAATCTCCACCAATTCGGCAGAGAAAGGCGGGATCTCTTTTTTGCGGTTGACTTGATACCAGAGGAACTTGAGACAGCTTAAGCCGTCCATAAACCTGGATTTAGAAAGGAATTTTTTAGTTTCAACCATGCTTTAGCTTTAAGTAGAGCAAATATAAGGTAAGACTAACCGTAATAACATTAGCCACAATTACCGGCAAAGAAGAGATCATCAAGCCATAGCAAATCCAAAGCAGCAAACCCGCAGCAAATAAGACCAGCATCAACAAAGATAGATCTTCTGTCCGCTTTGACTGATGGGCCTTGATTACCTGCGGCAGAAAAGCCGCTGTTGTTAATGCAGCAGCGCCAACTCCCAGCATCAGTATATTGTCCATGGCTTTGATCTTGTCAGCAATAATTATTTATCGTTATCAGCGACAAATTTTTTTATTTCTTCAATCGCTTCCAAAATTTTCTTGGCTTTGGTCAAGCCAAAAGAAAACGGGAACTTATCCTCGTCCCCTGATTTTAAGGTCAACATCGGTCGGCCCTTATATTCCGTATGTTCAACTGTTACTGTCATTTTCAACACCTCCAAAATTTATTATACCATGAAAAAAGCGCCCAGAAGGATAATCCAGGCGCTTTTATATCAAAACTACGAAATAACTTAAGCCCCGTCTCTTGACGTCTTTGGCTTAGCTTCGTTAACCGTCAGTTTGCGACCGTTCCATTCCTGGTCAGTCGTGGCCACGATAGCTTTAGCAGCATCAGCGTCATCCATGTCAACAAAACCAAAACCCCGGGACCTGCCGGAAAACTTGTCAGTCACAACTCTGGCTGACAAGACATTGCCGAATTCGGAAAACTTGGCTTTTAAGTCTTCATCAGTGACAGACCAAGCTAGGTTACCTACAAAAATACTTTTCATGAATCTAAAAACTCCTTCAAAATAAAATCAATTATCAATTAACAAGCAACTTTGCTTATTAATGCCGACCTTTAATCAAAAACTTTTTTATTATAACAACCGACAAAACCAAATGCAATTACTTTAGGCAATCAACCGGATCACACTGCCTATCTTGTGGACCACGGATAGTTTTTTCATGGTAGCCAAAGCAGCCCTTAAGTTTTTCTCAACTACTTTGTCAGTTAAAATGATTAGGGTAACAAATTGGCCGTTGCTCTCTTTTTGCAAAACCGCGGCAATGCTCACCTTTTTCTGGGCAAAGACCTTGGATATACCAGCTAGAACCCCCACCCTGTCCGGCACCTCGAGCCGAATGTAAAACTTGCCCTTAACCTCGTTAATGTTTCTTACTTTAGCTTTCTTTAATGTCGAATTTCGAATTTCGAATTTCGAATTTGCCGAGGCAATAATATCTGAAATTATCGCCGAGGCAGTCGGTCCGCCGCCCGCCCCTTGCCCATAAAACATCAAGGGCCCCACCGGTGTCCCCTTTACATATATAGCGTTATAGTTATCAGCCACCGTAGCTAAAGCATGGTTAGCTGGGAGAAGCGCGGGATGGACCCTGATATCAATTTTCTCATCAACTTTTTGAGCAATGGCCAACAGTTTTACAACATAGCCGATATCTTTGGCATACTGGATATCTTCCTGGGTAATACCAGTAATCCCCTCCCTGTAAACCGCCTGCCAATTGACCTCGGCCTTAAAAGCAACTGAAGCCAAAATCGCTGCCTTGTATGCCGCGTCATAGCCTTCAATATCAGCCTTAGGGTTTGGCTCGGCATAGCCTTTATCTTGGGCCTGCTTTAAAGCACTGGCAAACTCCATCTTTTCAGAGCTCATTTTAAAAAGAATATAATTAGTTGTCCCATTAACAATCCCATAAATCTGCGAGATATTATTGCCAGCCAAACTCTCTTTAATCGGCTGGATAATCGGGATCCCGCCGCCAACCGAAGCCTCAAACAAAAGCTGAACCTTGTTTTTAGCGGCCGCGGCCAAAAGCTCCTTCATATGCTTGGCCACCACCTCTTTATTGGGGGTCACTACGTGTTTTTTCTGATTTAAGGCAGCCAGGATAATCTTTTTAGCCGGGACTGTGCCGCCAATCGCCTCAACCACCACCGCAATTTCCGGGTCATTAATAATGTCCGTATATTGATGGGTTAAGGGATAGGCAATCTTAAGCTGGCGGGTATCGCAGACTTTTTTAAGCTCAAGATCAAGGCCGGTATTGGCAGCGATAACCTGGTGGTTCTTCTTAATGAATTCAGCTACTGCCGAGCCAATATTGCCAAAGCCGATTATGCCGACATATACTTTTTTCATTTAATCAAATAAAGATGAGATTGACTTGTGCTCAAAGTTGCGGCGCACCGCCTCGCCCAAAAGCTCGGCTGCGGAGATAATTTTAAGCCCTGGGAACTGCTTATCTTTTGGAATAGGAAAAGTGTCAGTTACCACCACCTCTTTAAACTTGGCGGCAATCATCCGCTCAACAGCCGGGCCGGACAATAAGCCGTGAGTCGCCACAATATAGATATCAGGATTGCACCCGACTTTTTTAAGCGCCTCTACCCCGGAAGTAATGGTCCCGGCAGTATCAATCATATCATCGGTAATAATCACCGTCTTGCCAGTAACGTCACCAACCACATGGGTGACGGCTGATTTATGATGCTCGGCGCGGACCTTGTGAAGAATAGCCAAGTCAGCCCCAAGCCTGTCGGCTAATTTTTTGGCCACCTTGGCCCGGCCGGTATCTGGAGCCACGACAACCATATCTTTTAAGTTTTTGCGCTTAAGGTAATCGGCAAAGAGCGGGAGTGAGGTCAGGGTATCAACCGGAATATTAAAGAACCCCTGGATCTGGTCTGAATGAAGGTCAACGGTAACGACCCTGTCTGCCCCGGCGGTTTCGAGTAAATTGGCAACCAGCCTGGCCGAGATCGGCTCACGGGAGGCAGCTTTTCTGTCTTGCCGCGCGTAACCAAAATGCGGGATCACGGCGGTGATTGACTGGGCCGAAGCCCGCCTCATCGCGTCAATCACAATAAAAAGCTCCATCAGGTCGTCATTAACATTAGCGGAACAGGTCTGGATAATGACACAGTCGTCCCCGCGGATATTTTCTAGTAAACGGACATAGATTTCACCGCCGGCAAAGCGGGAAATCTTGATCTTCCCGGCATCAAGGCCAAGCTGTTTAATGATTTTTTCCCCTAAGTCATTGTGGGCGTCGCCGTAAAAAACTCGCAGTTCTGAATTAGCCATTAATTATTTCCTCCATTACTTGCTTACCCCGCATTATAACAAAGCAGGTTTTCCCTGACAACTTGAATTAGTTTCTGCAAACGCGCCTGCTTAACGGTTTCCGGCAGCGGGTCCGGTAGTTTGGCCGCGGTCACTGCTGGTCGGGCAGAATAAGCGAACATGTGGACGTCATTGAATTTGATCTTTTCGATTGCCCTTAACGTGTTCTCAAACTGCTCTTCTGTTTCACCCGGAAAACCGACAATAATATCAGTAGAAATGCGCGCTTGCGGTATGGTTGAACGAATTTTTTTTACCCTGCCCAGGTAATGTTCGAGGTTGTACCCGCGGTTCATTTTTTTGAGGATCTCGTTATCGCCTGACTGGAGCGGCATGACAAAGTCTTTGGCAACATACGGCAGTTCTGCTACTGCCTTAATTATTTCGTCAGACATGTCGCGGGGGTGGCTGGTCAAGAAGCTAATTAAACCCTCACCCCCTAACCCCCTCTCCCGCTGACCGCGGGCGAGGGAAAAGGGGAACAAGTTTTCAATTTCTCTAAGCAAATTAGCCAGGCCGTATTTGTATGAATTGACGTTTTGGCCAAGGAGGGTGATGTTAGTTATCCCCTGCTCTACCAGCGTTTTAATCTCGGAAAGCACCTCGTCCATGGGCCGCGAATACTCCCGACCGCGAACATACGGGACAATGCAGTAGGAGCAAAAGTTGTCGCAACCATGCATTATGGTGATGTATTTGGTAATGCCGATGCCCTCACCCCTGTTTTCTGTTTGTTGACTAGCCTCTCGCTTGCGCCCCTCTCCCTCAGGGAGAGGGGTTGGGGGTGAGGGCTGTAAACGCAAGAACTCCACCAACCTCTCCGGCTGGTTAGGCGGGATAAATGCGTCCACATGCGGAAATTGTTTTTTGATGTCGCGCCCGGGTTCAGCAGCCAAGCAACCACAGAGAATGATTTTTAAGTTAGGTTTTTCGGCTTTTAGCCCTTTGGCCGAAGTAATGTACCAGGCAGCCTTATCTTCCGCGTTTTGCCGCACCACGCAGGTGTTAACCAGCAAAATATCGGCCTGCTTTTCATTGTCAGCTGCCTGATAGCCGGCAGATTCAAGCACCTTAGTCAACGCTTCCGAATCTGCGACATTCATCTGACAGCCGTAAGTTTTAATGAAATATCGGCGCATTTTTCCCTTTCTGACAACAAAAATGTTGTCTTTGTCTGGATTTTTCCAAATGGCTCGAAAAAGATGGGCGAAACGCGCGCGCGCGTTCGCGCGTTTCGCCCGTTCATTATTATAATTTTTTTAAAAAGCAGCCCCATAATTTGTTTTTTCGTTGCCACATCTAGCTCTTTCTTTTCGCTATCATAAGAGGCCAGAAAATCTTTTACCTTGTCCAAATACATCTCTGATTTTTCCTTGTCTTCTAAGGATAATTCAATGCCAGCTATTTTGGTCCTTAACTCCTCTTCTTCACTTCGTAAGCTCTCATTTTTTTGCTTAAAAGTTTCCTGTGAGATCAAATTCTTTAGGTGTAAATCAGTTAACTTGATTTGCATATCCTGATTGATTTTTAGTCCCTTTTTAATGCTGGCAGGGTCAGCATTAAAAAGGTTTGGTTCTTGCTCTTTTTTGAGTGCAGTCAGTCGTAACCATCGGTTATCGCGGAGCTTGTCACTTTCAAGCATATTATTAATCGCGGCCAGGATTACGTTTTCAATTACACTCTCTTTTAATCCTGGCGCATTACATTTAACATAATGGAACTGCCGGCCTGAACATCTGTACCAGCGGTCAAGCTCGCCTGTTTTATGGTTGGAAACATTTGTCACACCATAAAAGCGATGATTGCAGCTTTCACAATACATCAATCTGCTAAAAGTAAAAACTCCTCGCTTTGATTTGCGGAAAGGGGTCTTTCTCGAATCCATAATCGCTTGAACCTTGTCAAAATCTTCTTTTAAGATAATGGGAACATGCCTACCCTCTGCTATTGTCACCTTTGAAGGATCATTCTTAACGTGCTTATACCCCTTGCCTGTTTTCTGGGTTTTATCGTAGCGATATTTATTCCAAACAAGCTGGCCAATATAGACACGATTTCTAAGAATGTCTCTAATAAATTTGGCATAGAAATACCTACCTACCCTGGTTTTATGTTTGCTTTTGTTTAGATAGTCGGCGATCTCTTTAATACTATTGCCACCCAAGTATTTTCTAAAGATTAGCTTAACAACCTTGGCCTCTTTTTTATTTAGCTCAAGGGTCTTAGTTCCTCTGGTATAAGAATACCCAAAAGGGATATATCTTGAGCCCTGCCAGTTGCCATTCTGAACACTTTTTAGCATACCCGGAGTCACTCGCTCAGAGTGGCGATTTCTCTCAAACTCGGCAAAGCTGCCTAGTTGCTGAAACATTAACTTGCCGGCCGAGGTTGTGGTATCGAAAGGCTCGGTCGCGAATTTAAACCCTACCCCGCAAGACTCTAACTTATCAACCAACACAAGAAGATCTTTTAATCTACGACTAAAGCGGTCGATCTTGTAAACAAGGACTAAATCAAACTTTTTCTGTTTTGCATCTTTGAGCAGCTTTTGTAAGGCAAGGCGATCGGTTGTGCCAGCACTTATGCCTTCATCCGCATAAACCTCAAACACCTCACAACCTTGCTGCTTGGTAAAATTAGTAAGGTATTCTCGCTGGACTTCGAGAGAATACCCCTCGCGAACTTGGTCTTCGGTGGAAACACGAATATAAATAGATGTTTTCATTTTATTGTTGTTTTCCATTTAATAATTTTCTTAACATCATCCTCAGTAAACACCGGATAATCTCGATAATCCTTCTTCGGCTTCACCCACCCCTTCCCTATCCACTGATAAATTGTCTGCCGCGTAAGACCCAACTTTTTCGCTAACTCAGTAATGTTATAAAATCTTTGTTCCTTTTTCACAACAAAATAAGTTTACAGTAATTAACATTAATTGTCAACTTAAATTATAAATTATTCGGCCTGCAGTGAGGCGAGCTGGCGAGCCGCGTGTCATCCCCGTTTTCAAACGCTACCAAAATCATCAACCACAGTAGAACCACTTAATTAATTCATTGGGTGGTGGGGCGTCGCCGCCCCAGCAATC
>PEYM01000094.1 GCA_002774365.1 Candidatus Saganbacteria bacterium CG08_land_8_20_14_0_20_45_16
GGTAAACGGTCTCATCGTCAAGGCCGAAAAACCAGCCGGAAGCCTGCCAACTTGCTCGGCGAACCTTCTGGTAACACGAGACCATTTCTTAAGCCAGGGGATTTCTTCTATGTAAATACGGTCATCTTCAGGACATTTATAACGCCGTTTAACTACGTGAAGATAGGTTCGCTTGCCAATTATTGGCAAGTCTTCTACAACCGCGATCACAAAGCCATGATAGCCAACTTTGTGGGCTTTTCCGCAACCCGAGCAAACAAACGCTTTGCATTTGTCTGGTTCTAGGCGAAGGTGGATTTCCGAATCGCTTTCTGATATTCGTTCTGTTATCTTATATCCCGTGTCAACTCATATAAAAACCTAACCGTAGCCGGTATCGTTTTATCAACTAATACCTAACCCAAGGTTCACCTCCTTTCTTTTGGTTTGATGGATGGGTTTTCGTTTAGCTTGGTAAGCTTGTAGCAGCAGAGAGAGTTTGTGGTCTATGCGACGCTTTAGAGCTGCGGGATTGAGTGTTTCATACAAAGCCTTAAGCTGATCTTTTGTTTTCTTTGGGATTTGGTCTGACTCAATTAATCTTTTGTATGGGGTTTTAGCCGGCTCGTACTTTCTGTGTTTCTTTGAGCCGTAACAAATTTTTTGGGCTAATTTCATTACTGGTTGGAAAAAGTTTTTGTACAGCCTTAGCTCATTGCGGTACAAATCGTTGATGATGGCCAGCTCTTTCTCTGTATCATAGCGAAAGTAACCAAAGATTTTGCGCACGTGGGTCCAGTTCTTTTGCTCAACGTAAGCGTTATCATTCTTTTTGTTCTCCCTGCTCCTGGTAAAGTAAAGTTTCTCAGCCTCACAGTAAGCTAGAAGATGATAATTGATGAACTCACTCCCATTATCGCTATCTAAGCCTTGCCAAGCAAAAGGAGTTCTCTTTCTCATCTCTTTTAAAGCATTAAGAGTAGATTCTTGTCCCTTACTCATGATAGCTTTTCCTTCCCACCAGCCAGAAGCAATCTCTGTTAAGCTAACAGTGTTAGCAAACTGCCCAAAAGCACTGCTGCCACAGTGCGCTACCAGGTCAGTTTCCAAAAAGCCTATTGTGCTTGTATCCCAGTCTGTGAGCCTGATAGGTATCTTTTTTTTGAGCAGGGAACCTGGTCTGGTGGTTGAGAACCGTCTTTGTCTTTCGGCCTTTCTTGGTCTGGCCAACTTGCGATCAATCGTTGCTGGGCTGATCCGCAACAACTTTACCGCCACTTCATCCGCAACGTTAATCTCGCCAAAGCTTCGCAGCCTCTCTAACTCCTCTGTAATACAGGGTTTTAGCCTCTGGCCGCAAGGAAAATCAAAGATGCCCCAAAGCTTTGCTAAGGGCGCTTCAATTTCCGCGCCATACAGTTTTTTTCTGGCCTTACGCGGTTTGTTGATGTTATCCCAAAAAGTTGGGGAATTCAGTGTGGCAATGACATACTTGCGATTATGGCCAGTATTTTGGGTATACTCATTCAACAATCTAGTTTTCTCCTTTTTGTCTGCGGTCAGATAACTTTCTTTCAGTTTCATTAAATATTGCCTCCTACTATGTAAATCCATGTTGCTTGCCCCCTTTACTACTATGTCGAGACAAGCAAGTCGAAAGTTTAGTACTCCCAGGCGCTAAATATTTTTTGCTTTAGTCTTCTGGCAAATTCTCTGCTTTGGATATGGCTGTGAATAATGGGGATTGAAACAAAACCATAGTCCCCATATTTAGGCTTCTTTTTCTTTGAAATCCGGCGCTTTTCCTCGCAACCCATCTGACGCAGTCGCAAAAACCCTCTTTCCATGCTAGATTTGGGTTAGGTTTTATATGATTTAACGATCCGGCTTATGGTTAGATTTTAGATGATTTGATTCGTCAAGGGCCTTTCGTAGCCATAAGACAATGTAGCTTGATTTCTCGTATTACCCCCCGCAAGTTTCCTCCCACTTAACCCGATAAATATAGTAATAGAACACCAAAAAGGAGTGTCAAGATTAATGAGTGCTTTGAGCGCGCCAGTTGATTGTAATTCCGTGGTTTTGCGGCCTGCGAACCAGGCAAATAATCAAGCCAGGGCTAGACTGGCTAGGGCAAGACAAGCTCTTTCCCTGCTTAAAGTAATGTTCTTGCGCCAGGTTTTTAGGATTTTGCCTCAATTTGTTATTACTGCTTTAAATCTAACGGATCTTGCTGATACAGTAGTTAAAACTAGGCCAGTGCCAGCCCAAAAGAGGGCTCAACAGCTTCGGCCAGATGCTGGGGCTTTTGCTGTACTTACAACCTTTCCCGACATTCAAGTCGGTGAAACAATTGCTGGTAAATATCAGATTTCTTCTCGTTTAGGCCATGGTGGTTTTGGCGAAGTTTTTATGGCTAAAGATCTGACTGATAGGAGTGACGTTGTTTTGAAAAGGAGTTTTCCAGGGGAGGGACCGCAGCGAGGATTTGAAGCTGAGTATGAAGCTATGCAGGTCTTGGCTGGCGGGCCAAATCTGGTGCGTTTTCGCGATTTGGTTGAGGAAAGAGGGGAACAATTTTTAGTCACTGATTATGCGCCAGGGCAAAACTTAGCGTATCATATTTTTTATTGTAGTGTCTATTTTGCTGACCGCACTAGCAAGGTCTATACGGATTATGTGATCTCTGCTTTTAAGATTATAGCTGGGGTTTGTAATGCTCTTGACTATATACATGGTAAGGGGCGGCTCCATTTAGACTTAGGGGATAATATTGTTGTTGGTGATAATGACGAGGCCACAGTGCTTGATCTAGGATTGGACAAATTATTTGAAGAGGAACGGTTAAATGGCAGAGCTATGGGGAAAGATATTTTTAATGCACCAGAGCAGGCCAGGGCAGAGGCTTGTGATGGCAGGGCTGATCTTTACACCTTAGGGATTATTGCCAGACTGATGTTTGAGGGGTCCGTAGAGCCGCTCGCTGGAGAGCGAGATATGATTGCCTTTAAGCGGAGCCGCGGGAGGGCGTTTGATTGGCCGCTTCAAACCTTAGACCTTTTTCCGTCTTTTCACGGTGGATTAGCAGCCAGTATTGAGAAATTTATAACCACGCTCTATGCTGCTTCGCCTGATCAAAGGTATCAATCAGCTAGCGATGCAAGAGTGGCTGCTTTGCAGATCATTGACCAGATCGAGCAAGAACGAGGGTTGCGTGTTTCCCCATTTGTAGCTACAGCTTCTTAAACCAATATTCTTCGCCGTTGCGCTGGCCATCTGCTGATTCCGCAACCGGTGTAATGTAATAGTATGAGCCAGCCTCAAAGGTTACCAGCTCATGAAGTGAGACTGTAATAGTATCAATGCCCTCAGTAAAAGAGGCCGGGTAGGCAGTGGCTTGATATTCGATATCATTACTTACTCCGGGGACAGGTAAGGTCTCATCACCACTAGCTTCATCTGTGACAAAACCAGCAATAATTGAATAGTGCAAACCATCAAGGACATTACCATCTTCGTCCAAAGGTTTCGTAAAGACTACCTCAAGGCTTGAGGTGTTAAAAGTTGCTACTTCAGAGGCGACCCTTGTGCCAACAGTGCTGGTCATAGTAGCGCTATAATAGGTTGAGATCCTGGCCCAGTCAGTTAAGACATAAGCTGTGGTGAGGTAAAAATCTTGGTACCCGCCACCAGTATAGTGCACCCTAATAGTAAAAGTATCACCAACTTTCATAATTGCTTTTGGCTTGACAGAGACAATCCAATGGTTGTTGGACAGGGTGGTGCTTTGATAAAGTTGGTGGCCAGAGTCTGCCCAAACCGAACCTTCGGTTGGATAGTCGGTTGGATCGCCTAATGAGCTAGCACCCCGGATAGTGGCAATATCTCTAATAGTAGCTGGCACACTAATGCATTCAACGCTAGTAATCTCGTCTTCATGACCAGCAACCGGGTACACGTGGAGTCTCATGGCGATTTGTTCCGGGGCCTCCTCGGTGCTGCCATGGGTTGCCCAAATGTTACTGCTTATCTGCACTGATTCAACGGTGTTGCTGGAAACTGTTGCGCCAATGGGTGTTGAGGTGATGCCATTCCTTATTCCATCATTATCTTCGTCAGCATCAAAAATGTTAGGGATTCCGTCTTTATCAAGGTCTGCTCCACTTTCTCTGGTTGTGATGCCTGCGATCTCTTCTTTGCCAGCGCTGCCAGCCCCTTTGGGTACACCACTGGTTGCCTCAGAGTCTTGTCCAATGCAGAATGAGGCTGAAGTAGTGGTCTATTTCCAATGCAA
>PEYM01000098.1 GCA_002774365.1 Candidatus Saganbacteria bacterium CG08_land_8_20_14_0_20_45_16
CCAGCAGGCAGTTGCGAGTGTTTTCGTCTTCAGGCAAGTTGGCAACCGCAGTGATTACTGCTTGGATTTGAGCATCAGTTACAGGCAGATTAATAGTATAACTTACCATAGGGGTTCCTCGCATTGCCCTTAGCAAAGGATTAGCAGTACTATCTACAATAGTCTGGTTTTGGAAAAGAGCAAATAATCCTGCTTGCAAAATTGCTCTTTGTGAATTAGTAAAAATTGCTGGCACAGAAACTACGCTAACCTGCCCAGCTGCAATACGTGAAGCCACAGCTTGCCAGAAAATGTTACGGCGAGAAAGAGGCGTTGTCCCTGAAGCAGTTGTATTGATGGTTTGATCAATGTTGGTGAAAAAAGCAGCCACAGATCTTCTGTCAACGCTACTTTCGTTAATGCAGTCGTCTAATATTTGGGCTGTTTCTTGTGTTGTGATGGTTGGCTCGGTGCCTGTGCCTAAAGGGATTGGTCGTGACTCTGAGTTGGAGTTCCCACCGCTGCAACTCAAAGTTGATAGCAGGTCTGGCAAATCTAGGCCAGTTTCCTCTTCTACCCAAGCAATTGCTTGACCAACTGTCCTGTATAAATTTGCAAAACTTATGCCAACTGTTCTTGCTTCCATTTTTTTGTCCTCCTGTATTTTTTATTCAAATCCTATTATTTCTTATTCGGATTTAGGGTTTTATCCCTTCCTATATATATATCGTCAGTTTTTTAAAAAAATTTCACTTTATTTTTGAACTTTACCTGCACCTGTGTTGGGACCTAATTGCTGGTTGTAGTGCAGGAGCAAATGATGTACATAACGGCAACGCTGGTTCTGGTCTTGGCGTTACAGGAGGGACTGGGGCTGGCCTTTCTGGCTCTGCTGCTGGGTGCGGGGTGGTATTTGGCCTGATATTAAAACCATTGTCCAGCCTGGCAATCTCAACATAATCAAGCATAAGGACCAGATCAAAAGCACCGGAGAAATCAGAGATAGGCGTAGGCAGAACCCCTTCAAAACTAATTGTTGGAGGTGTTGTCTCTGATGGTGAATACCTGCTTATTGGAATGATAAGGGCGCTGTCCGCCTGGACCAGTATCAAGCTGAATCTGTTTTGTGCAGGGAGAACAGTTCTTTGCCGAGTTGTTTGATCTTCGTCAAAAATAATACTAGGATTATTGATTGTCGCGCTGACTGTAAAGAACCTGGTGGCGCCTTGCTGAAAAAGGGTGTTTGGGCTGACATCACAAATAACCGCTGGATTAACCAACCGTGTGCGCCTGCCTAGATCTAACCCCAATAGAAATCTTTGAGCACTTTCGATTGTTAGTTCTGCGTCTGGGGTTGGGCCTGCATCTGCATCTCTTGGAGTTACCTGGGGTTCTGGCGGCAAACTAGTTATCATAGTAAAAAAGTTATTTTTAGGCAGGTTCAAAGCGAAGATTGAAAAACTGGTTGAATGATTTATTGGTGCATTGGGTGGATATGAGCAGAGAGCTTGATATCCTTCTAGGGTAAAGTATTGGTGAGCGCTATTTGAACTACTCATTAAACTCTGAGTTAGTTGGCTAATTACTGTTTCGCGTTGTTGGGGTGTTAAGCGTTGCAAGCTAGCTCTGATCTGTTCATCAATAGAAATAGGAGTGGCTTGGTTTACTACTGAAGCTGTTCTGCCAGCCAGGTTACGGCCGTCATAGCGCTCTTCAACAATATACCTGGCCACAGTAGGCCAAAATAAAGGATTGTTTGTTAGCTGGCCTAAATTGCACAGGGCAACGTCTTGATCAGTTAAATGGCCCAGGATGGCCGCAATGGCAGTCAGGTCTTCGCTATCAAGGGTTAGATTAGGATTGGTATCAGCTTGAGCTAGCGGCACTTGAGAATTATCAACATTACCACAGCTAAGAGTACTTAAAGCCCAACCGAACCAGTTTGATATATAACTGCTAATTTGCTTAATCATAATTGTTTTGCTCCAAACTCACCCCTGCCTCGTCCCGCCTGTGGCGAAACTCGGCACCCCCTCTCTTATTAAGAGAGGGGGTATAAAGGTTACCTACAAAGAAGCGCGCAAGCGCGGTCGGCTTGGAATAGTCTCGCGCTTAAAGCCTTTTTCCCAACTATAAAGATCTTCGATCTTGTTACCAGCCAAGGTGGTCTTAGAGAGCATTTCTACTGCTTCTGACCTGGCTAAGCCATCCTTGGGATGGAGATAGTTGCGATCAACATAAGAGAGCATCCCAGCCTCTTTGGCCGCGGCAATATATTTGCCAGCCCAATTTTTAGTGGAAACGTCCCAGTATGGTTTTTCAAAAACTTCACTGGCAACCTTCATGTTCTCAAAACGAACCAGGATGGCAATACCTTCGGCCTTGTTAATCTTATTGTTTGGCCTGAAGCTGCCGTCTGGATAACCATTGACTAAGCCTTCATTTTTGGCGATTTCAACATATTTCGCGGCCCAGAAATCAGGCTTAACATCTTTAAAGGCCATTTTGGCCTGGCGGTCTGGCAATTTAATCCCTTTGGCCCGGACCATTAAAGTGGCGAGCTCAGCCCTGGTTAGAGATTGCTCTGGTCTAAAGCTGCCGTCTGGATAACCCTCAACTAAGCCAACTGTTCCAGTGTTCTCGATTGGGTTCTTGGCCCAATAACCGTCTGGCACGTCGGCAAAATTGATCAGCCTGACCAAGCGCATATCAGAGGTTTCGTAGTCGCCGGAAGTATCTGAAACTTCGACCATGAGCAGGTTTTTGCCTAACTGGTCAACCGGAACCTCGGCTGCAAAGTTTAAGTTCTCGTCCAGTGGCATGGCTATGCCATTGACCTTAACCGTGATTACCCCGGCCGCGGCCTGGGTCTCATCGCCCTGAATGACTTCAACCCTGCCTGAAACTTTAACATGGTCATCATAAACAATTGATTTGTCTTTAGGGTTGTCAAAGTGGACTCGGAGCATCCGCTTAGCTGCCTCGCCCAGATAACTGATAGAAAAGAACGAGGTGGTATTGTCACTGATGCCAGAGTAGGGGTGGTAGGCATAGTTAAACTCAATACCTGATAACCTCACGCCGATCCCAGCGGTTAGGTCATTGCCATCAGCGCCGGTGCGCAAGGCTAGGTTGCTCACTGGCCAGAACTCAAGGCCAAGATGAGAAACATTGGGAATATTTTGCGAATTAATGTCGTAGTCAGCGTTTAGATAAAGCCGGCGGTTGTTATGGACTGAATAAGCATTGCCTTCTTTGCCGATCAAGCAAAGTTTGCCGCCAATTTTTAGGGTGGCGGGGATATCCTCATTAATGCCGCTGGAGCGGGTGATCTTGCTAGCCAAAACATTTTGATAATTAAGGCCAAAGGTTAAATAATCAGTAACAGGTACTAGCAACCCCAGGTCAGCGCTGTAGCCATTGCCAGCGGCGTTAGCCGCGTCAGCCACATCATTCTTACCAGAACCGCTCACGCTAAAATACTTAAAACTGCCGCCAATCAGGACATCTTTGTTTAAGTTGCGAAAAGGTGGCAGGTTATTAAGATAAGTGCCGGCCGAAAGAAAAACCACGCTGCTGCCCCACTGACCTGTGCCGGCTGAACTGCCGTCAATATTGGTCAAGGGAATTTCTGGAGCAGAAGAATTGATAATGCCGATCCCAACCGCGCTTTTATCGCCGTATGGATAGACACCGCCTAAGACAGCATAGCTAACATCACCCATTAGAGAGGTGTACATGCTAGAGAGCTTTGGGTTAGTGGCAGTGGCCAGACCAGCCGGGTTCATAAACAAGGCGTCGCCGTCCTCTGCTACTCCGACATAGGCGCGGCCCATGCCCAGCGCCCGAGCCCCAACACCCAGGGTCATGGGGTCTGGCGCGTAACTAGCTAATGTACTTCCGGCTATCAGGACTAAAGTTGCGAGTATCGTTAATAGCTTTTTCATCTAATTCACCTCTCCTTTATAATTATTGTTTGATCACAAGGACCCTGGCTTTAGCAATCAAGCCTTTGGTATCCTCGTTAGCAATGCGGATTAAGTACACGCCGTCTCCGACATAAGACCCTTGCGTGTCCTTGCCATTCCAGGTGGTCTGGCTAGCGGTAGTTGTATCATGGAGCACTAAGCGGCCGGTCATATCGTAGATATAAATCCCGATATTAGCAGCCCCGCCGGTTGAGTAGGCAATAGTAACATTGGCCTTATTGCTTACACTTGAGAGCGGATTAAACGGGTTAGGGAAGACCGTAGCTGCCCCACCGCCTGCAGCATTAGCTGTAACTTGGAAGCCAACCGCGTTTGATTCAAAGGCCTGGATTGTGCCGGCTGAAATTGCGATCTTGGCTACCTTTAAGGTGTAAACACCAGCTGGTGCCAGGGTAGGGACAATGGCTTCGATCTGGGTGTCGCTCCAAGTGTTGACGTTGACACTGTAAGTTTTATGAGAAGATTGGTTTTCAAAGATCAAGAGACTCTGTCCCTGGGCTGCGCCGAAGCCAGAGCCCATGGCCTTAAATTTAGCGCCAGCCGGGGCTGCGCTTGGGTCAATAGAGGTTACTATTACCTCACCACTGATAATTGGCTGGACTTCAGAGGTGCCGCCCAGGTTAACACTGCCAGCAGTGATGCTGTCTAACGTATGATAGCTTGGGCTGGTATTTTTGGTGATATAAGCAAAGTTATAGCTGACAATGTGGCCCCAATCTATGGTGCCAGTGACATTGGCAGGATCATCAGCGTCAAAGGCAAAATCTGATTTATGGCGGATGATCTGACCGTAATTAACGGTGCTGGCCAAGGTCAGGTGGGAGATTGTGGTGAAATAAGCTGTTCCTTTGCTGTCCTTGAGCGTTAGCTTAACGTCATTTTCAGAGCCATCCCAATTGACAAAGAAGTTGATGGTGTCATAGGGATCAAGGTTAAGCGTGTTGGCTAATTGAGCGCCCCAACCGCCGCCCCAATCTGAACCGTCAGTGCCAACGTAGGAATATTTGACCCGAGCGCCCTGGCTGCCGTGTTTGGCTGCTGCGGCCTGACGCAAGTCAGTGTTGATGTGAGCGTCATCTGGCGTAATATCCGCGACATTCTCAAAAACATAGTAGCCAGAGTCAGCAGTGCCGTCGCCAGTGTAGTCAAATTCCCAGTTATCAACGCAGCCGCCTTCAAAATCTTCAATAACCACGCCGCCGCTGGTGATGATAAGGTTAGCAGTATTTCCTGTTACGCCGTTAACTGTGATAGCAATGGCAGCAGTGCCAGAAACACCAGCTGGAACAGCCAGGGTGATCTGGTTCTCGCCCCAAGCAGTGGGGTGGCCAGTGACGCCGCCGATCGTGATAGTGCTAGTTCCTTCTTGAGTGCCAAGGTTAGCACCATTGATCACAATGGTCTGGCCGACATAGGCGCTAGCTGGCAAGACGCCAGAGATGACCGGTGTTGGCGCAGTCTTTGCGTTGACAGTAAAAGTCGCGGAGCCAGAAGCGCCGGTAACAGTGACTGTGCGAGCGCCAACTGTGGCGCCGGCAGCAATAGTAATGTTAGCGCTGACGGTGGTTGCGTTAGTTGCGCTGGCGCTGTTAACAGTGATGCCAGTGCCGCTAAAGGTGACCGAGCTAGCCAAGTCACCGCTCCAGTTAGTGTTTGTTCCGGAGATAGTGACAGTTAAGGTTTGACCTTGTTCGCTCTGGTTAGGGTTGATCCCGGTGACAACTGGTTCGGTCGCTCCGACAACTGTAAAGCTAGGTGTATTTGACGGTTGGCCATTGACAGTGACAGTGAGGGGGCCGCTGGTTGCGCCAGCTGGGACCTCGGTCACTAGGCTAGTGTGATTAACAGTTGAGACAGTAGCCTCAGTCCCATTAAAGCTGACCGCGACATTGGGTATATTTGCGCCCAAGGCAGTACCGTTAATGGTGACTGGGTCACCGACCGCGCCAGTATCTGGCACCAGTCCGTAGATATAGGGTCTAACTGTAAAATCCAGGCTGTTGCTGGTGCGGGTGTCGTGAGTCACGATCACTGCTTTAGCTCCGGCAACGATATTGGTTGCTTCAATGGTTTGCGGGATACCAACCACAATACTGGTGTCAGACCAGTAGTAGACCTGGTTAGTTGGGATTGTTAGACCAGCCAAGGTGACATGGTTTTGCAAAGTGCTGCGATTGATGCTCCCTGGGTCATCACCAAAGTTGTGCCCTTTAATGTCAATGTTGTTATAGACATAGCCCCAGCTATCAGTTGTAGTGGCAGCTTCGCCGACTTTGCGATAAACATGTTCAATTGTTGGCGAGTCAGGGGCAATGGTGGTAAAGCCAAAGTCTGTATCCCCGCTCAAGTCATTGCCAGCTACATCTTGGCCAGTGACAGTGATGTCATAGGCTGTGCTGTTAATAAATGGGGTAGTGTGGGTAAAGGCAACTGTCCTGTTACCGCCACTCCAAGTTCCAGCGGTAAAACCGCCGGTTGGGTTAGGAACACAAGCGATGGAGACAGAATCAATATCCATTGGTTCGCTAAAGGTAATACTGATTGTTTGCGTTAGCGTAACATTGGTCTCCCCGTTATCAGGGATTGTTTCGCTAATTGTTGGTGGGGTGACATCTAGTGGGACATCACCGTCATCAGTAATAGTCAAGGTTGCGCTGTGGGTACCTAGCGTAGCGCCGCCGGTTGCTGCGCTCAAGGTCAAGTTAACTGTTTCGTCTGATTCTGCCACAGTGTCATTTAAGATTGTAACAGTAAAGGTTTTACTGGCTGATTCACCCTCTGCCCAGCTTAGGTCGCCGCTTGCTGCGGTATAATCTGAGCCGGCGGTAGCAGTCCCATTGCTGGTAGCGTAATGCACGCCAACCGCGCCATCAGTGCCGCCAGTGCGGGTAACAGTGATAGTGGCGCTGGTGCCATCTTCTGAGCGAGTATAAGTAGTTGGGTTGAATTGGAGTGTCCCATGGGCTGGGGCATTAACTGTGACAGTAACTGCCACAGTTTGCGGGCTGTTAGTTGCTTTGGTATCAGCAATAGAAATATTTGCTGTATATGGACTGTCAGCAGTGGTTAAGGCTGCGGTTGAGAAATGAATGGTGTGGGTATTATTTGCAGCGCCAACTGCCACGCTTCCGGTGGCTGGGGCAATACTAGTGATCCACGTTGCGCTTTCAGTTAGGGTGTAGCTTAAAGACGCAGAACCACTGTTGCCAACCTGGAAGGTGGCATCAGCAGCGTCTTCGCCTTCGGTAATTGTAACAGCGACTGTGGCTGGGGTGCGGGTGATGGTGGCGGCAGCGACGGGTTTGGTTAGGGTGGTGGCGAAATTAGCTAAACCAACATCTGTTGGGAGGGGAGGGACACTTGGATTAACTGCCGGGTCCACTAAAGCAGAATTACCATAATGGGTGGCCGTTGCAATTGAAGATGAGTTCCAAGCCCTGACATAAACTTTTGGTGAACCAGAAGTATAGGTACCGGTCACACTATGGTAAAATTGTCCAGCCACATGGCTGAAGACAAGATAAACAGTATCATCACCAACGCTTCTGGTGCTAAGAATAACGTCGTCGCCAGTCTTATCACCGTCAGTAGCTGGGGGGTTAATCGCTCCGTCTGATCCAGCATAGATGTATTGGATGACAGAACCAACAGCCAGTTCATGGCCTGCTCCAATGCCAGCTTGATTGTAAACTCTGCCCCCGCCCGCACCAATAGTGTTATTGTCTGCGCCTGCGTTGATCGATAAATAGGCAGCATTTGCTGTTGCAGCACAAAGCAATATCATGCCTAGGACAATTAAGCTGCGGACCATTGATTTTAGTTTTAAATATGTCATTTTTTCATCTCCTTTTTATTAAGGTCTTGTAAAATTCCACTCATCTGGGCTGGCAGGATCGACCAATGTTTGGTTATTAATAAAATAACCTTTGCCAGGGGTGATGGTAGTCAAGGGACCGCTAAAACCATCAGCACCTAAGTAAGCAGAAATCCACCCATCGCTACCAGCTCCAGGTGAATTCTGATAATAGTAAATCTTATCAGCGTTAAGTGGAGTCCCTGCTGTTAGGACAGCAGCCAGGCTTGCCGCATTGAGAGAGATTGCTTCAGCATAAAGGGAACCGATCATATTGCTGTTTTGATTTAAATCAATCGCTGTAGGAGTATCAAAAACCACGCTACCAACAACTGTGATATTGGTTGCGGTCGAACTCATTTGTCGGTTGATAAAATAACCTTTGCTTAGCTCGATGTTTGATAGCGAGCCGTTCCAAGTTCCTTCAGCATTAATATACGATGTTAGCCAAGTTTCTGACGTGTTATCGTAATAGTATATTTTGTCAGAAGCTAGCGGGGAACTACCACTTAATTGATTGCCAATGACGTCGTTAATTGCGATTGCCCCCCCATTTAAAGGCAAAGAAATTAAATTGCTGCCTGGTTCAACATGTATATCAAACTTCCCAACCACGTTAGATGTTAAGAGCGTGCTGGTTAGGATGGTGCTGTGCGGAACGATCTTGTAGTATCTGGCTGTCCCAGCAGCTGGGGTATCAAGAAACTCCGTTTCAACTATATTTTCGCTTAGCAGGGACCATTCAGCTTGGTCAGTTGTGAAATAACCATCATATTCTCCAGTGGTTGGGTTGATGGTGCGGGTCAAGGCATAGATATCAACAGCGCTTGATGGCTCGGTAAGCCAGCTTAGTCTGACATTGCTCCCTTCGCGCACAATAATGACGCCAGAGACCACAATCTCGCCGCCGGCTTCTGTAGTAGTGGTAAAGTGAAATGGGTTGGCCGCGCTGCTGCTAGGGATTAACGCTGTGTTAGTTAAATCAACCGCAGTGGTCGCAACCGTGACCGTGTAGACGGTGTTGAGCGCAAAGGCCGCGTGATTGATTGTTAGGATCATGTGTCTGCTGTCCCAGGAATAAACAGCGTCAGTCAGGGCCGGTGAAATGCTTAAAGCGTGTTCAACTGAACTGGTATTCATGGTTTCTGAAAATTGGATGGAAATCGGTGCACTGGTTAAGATGCCAGTTTGGTCGTTGGCCGGGATGGTCTCTTCTATGTTCGGCGCGTCCGAGCTAGTGTCAGGTGTAACATAATTAAAGCTCCATTCTGGGTTAGAGGCATAGGTGCGGCCTCCCTTGTCGTCTTGAGCAGAGACATTCCAGCGATAATTAACTGGGGTGACGCTGGAGTGAAAGGCTGTAAACGGTAGGGTATGGCTGTTGGTGGTAACTGGCCCATTAAACACCTGATCGCCGCCATCTGTCTGGTACACTAAAAGATTGTAGTGTACTGGGTCGCCATTTGGGTCAGTGCTGCTTTCCCAGGTTAGGGTGACGTTGCCGGTGATAGTGGCCTCATTAGTTGGCGCCAACTTGCTAAAAGCAGTTGGCGGCTCGTTGGCCACGCTTGGCGCAAGACCAGTATCAGCATTGGCGCCAGGGGTCACTAAGTTATTATAATTGTTGTTTCGGTCATAATTGTAGACAGCATAATAATAGGTAGTGTCAGCTGTTACTGCCTCATCAGTTAGCGTAACTGCCTGACTAGGGCTTAACAAGTTGAAATGTCCAGCTCCAAAGCCGCCGTCATAACGAGCGATCTCTGTGCCAGCAGAAACCGTGCCAGCTGCCGTGATTACTGGCCAGGTGCCAGTATTGCGTACAACTACTGCCACATCAAAATCTACCAACGAGGCTGGCGCGTTCCACTTTAAGGTAACTTTGCCAAGCTGATCATCTGAAGCTGTAAAATTTGTGGCATTAGCTGGTGGGGTCTTGTCCCAAGGCATGGCAGAATCAGCATTGCCAGGTTGCATAGAATTATGATAAGTGGCCGTGGTATTCCAAGTGCCGGCTGTGTCTTGGGCAAAAACCGCAAAAGTATAAGTAGTGTAATTGGTTAAGCCGCTGGCTACCAGGGTCTTAGCAGCTCCTGGTGTTGCTTCAGTGGTACTTAGCAAAACAGTGGTATTAGGCGAGTTGGCTGCGCCGGCGGTGGTGATGAGCGGGAGATGATCCAGTGAACTTTCACCAATGAGCAGGCGGCGCTGCAGCACAATAATTCTAGCCAAGTCAGTGTCTGCCGGGTTAGTCCAGGTTAAAGTTGAACTTGATTCTTCATGATCAGCAGCCACAAAGTCTGTGACCTGGGCTGGCGCTGGATCAGAAAGCGGGGCTGTGCCGTAGAAACGGACCAGACCATTGCGGCTGTTGCTTACAGCTAATACAGTTCCGCCGCTGGAAACAGTGACCCCGTCAGAAGCAATAACTTCATTAGAAACTAACATAGCGGCGTTGCCAAGGGGATTATTAAGATCAGCAATCCTGATTGAGTAAAGCCGGTTTTGGGTCTCGCTAGCATTGGCTGACTTTTTAATGTAGAGGTGATCAGCATTCAGGTCAAAGGCTGTCTCGCCATAATCATTGGCAAGATCAGTGGTGATTTGGGCAATCACAGGGTAATTGCCAGAAGCATTTGGCACAGTGCTGTAAACCATAACTGCCACAACATTGCTGTCATCATTAACAGCAACATAGAGGCGGTCGCCGACTATTTTAAGGTCACTTGGATAGGTCAAACGAACAAAAGTACTTTTAGTAAGGGCCTTTTCATAAGTAATTGTCCCCAGATCATAATTAAGGACATGGATCCGGCCGTCACTGCTATGTTCTGAAGCAAAAATTTTGTAATGAGCGACATTGGGGGGGTGGCTACCTGGAAGCGCAAAGCCAGAGTCAGTGGTGCCTTTGGTTGTAGCTACATCAAGCAAGCGGGCATCTGGCAGATGAGTGTCGGTGATATCGCTAATCCAAGTGTTGTTATAAGTGTCAAAAACCCGGATGCGGCGCAGGGTATTATCAGTAACATAAAGTTTGTAATCTCTCCCCAGGGTGAGGCCGCTGGGGGTGCTGCGAGCTGACCAGGTTGCTCCGGCCATGGCTTCATAGGTCCCTGGCATACCACTACTATCTAAATAATAAACTCTGATCTCAGAGGCCTCGCCATTTGCTATGCTGGCATAGAGTTTTTTGCCGTCGCTGGAAACTGCTAAGCCGTTACAAGCACTGCCGCCTGGCAGAGATTGGGTATTGACTAAAAGGGGTGCGTCGTCCCAGCCCAGGGTGTCATCTGGCGGCCAAATTGCTTTGGGTGGATAGCTCTTGATGCTGGGTGCAGCGCTGTTATTGGCCACATAAAGTGTGCGAGTAACAGGATTTTTGGTGCTGCTGACTGGATTAGTGCTGACAGCAAAAGCTACCCCTCCTAAAAAGATTAATAAGGCCAGTCCTAAAACGATAGATTTCTTAAACATTATTCCCCCTCCTGTGGATTATCTTGATTCTGAACTGGCAGAGCAACTCCGCCTATGATCTTTAGGCCAGTGCCGTAGCGGTCACTTAGCGGGATTATTTCTCTAGTATCTCCCCTCATAGTTACGTCAACAATAAGACGAATGTCAGGGTTGTTCCACCAACCTTGAGGGACCTGAAAAGTAAATGGTCTGGGAGAACCTGCGGGTACTGGAGTACTACACAAGGGACCAATGGGTTGGCTCCAGCCATCATACGAATAAGTTACTGTGTCAAAAGGGGTTTCCTCATTTGGCCGATAAGCCTCAACTGTAAAAGTGGCCATAAAAACGCCAGCCCGGTTATTGGGGTCATCTGGACAGAGCCAGAGGTCTAAGTCAGCATAGGGGCCGTAGTCGCAATATGGATCAGAACAAAGCGGGTCAGATGGGGCTTCTTCTTGACAGGTTTCTGGCCGTCTTTCTAAATCAATGACACCATCAAGGCATTCAAGGTCTCCGGCAGTGCCATCACCATCAACATCAAGGCCAGTGGTATCAGTGGCTGTTATGACAACGTAACGGCTTTGGCCGCTGACGAGCTGGTCTCTCTGGCCCCCAACAGATGGTGAGATAAAATGGGAACGATAATGCAATACTCCGCTTTGAGTCGCGTGGCCTTCCACAGGAGTAAAAATATCAAAACCAATAATTGGGTTGCCGTTAGTATCAGTTTGTAGAGTAACAATTTCACCGTTAACGTTTACCTCTGTGGGTGGCATAAATTCGGTTTGGTCCATGGGCGTAGTGGTACTGCAAGCAAGATTTGATAAAATAGAAATACGGGAGAGATAGGGAGAGATGGCAGCTAAAATGCCGCTGCTTTCTTCTGCTGGGGCCTCGGCCGCGACTGTTGGTTCGGTGTCTACCTCGGTCTCATTGCCAACGATCCTGTTATATATATAATGTAAAGCCCCTGAAACTGTATTTGTTGGTTCCATTTTTTTACCCCCTAATATTAATGTAAAATCCGAATTTCCTAAATCCGAAATCAGAACAATGTGTTTTTTATTAAAATCCGAATTCCTTGTTCGGATTTCTGACATTCGGATTTAGGATTTAATTCCTTTCCCTATATATCTATCGTCAAGTTCTGGTGAAAATTTCACTTCGACTTACAGTTTACCTTATTATCCTTATTGACTTGAGCCAGGCAAAACTTGCGGTTTGCCTAGCCCTGCTTCTATTATATCGTTTCTTCCTGGAAGAAATTTCACTTTTTCTTTAGGGAAATTTCTACTTCTTATTGGTTTTTCTCTATTTGAGCTATTGCTTCTCTTAGGAACTCAAGCTGTCTATTCTTGCCTGCTAAGGTTGCTACATATGATGCATGCAGGAGCGAGATCAATCTGGCAAAGGCATCATTAGCCCTAACTAACCGACGAACAATCGTAGCGCTTCCTGCCTCTAGAGTTATTGACAATACTTGGGTTACCGCAGCAATAACAGTTTCAGGATTTTCAGGGGCCTCTGGGGCTTCTAAACTGGCGCAGACTGTTGCTGCTTTATGAACATTATATTTTCCCAGCTTTACACCTTTTGCTTTGGCCTTTGATGTTAAAGCCGAGATTTCTGATTCTTTCCTTTTAATTAATTGTCTGAAAGTGATATCTAACTTTGTTAAAAACTCTGCTGCTGTATCGTTTTGTTTTAAGGCCTTTGTGACTTGAACCATGACATTATCTTGAAGATTTATACCGGCAAAAGTTGTGGCTTGCCCGACTAGATCTTCAGCCGAGACAATCATTGATTCGCCAGCTTCTATAATGGTTTCGCCTGTTGCGGGGCTGATTTCTTCAGCTGGCTCGTCTTCTTGGGCCTGTTTCTTAAGTACTCCCAAAATATCTTCTTTTGTCATAAACTTAGTGTCGCGTGGCTCCTCACCTTTTTTAGGGACTGGGGGGGGTGGGGTTGCTCCAAGCTTTCTGGTATTCAATAAAACTGAAGAAACCAGTGTTTGCATAGTCTGAAGAGCCTTAAGGGTAGTGGAATCAACCCCTCCAGGGTTACGAACGGTTGGAACAATAACTTCCCGCCTTATTCTAACAAGGGTGTCCCTATCCTTAGCGGTTGGGTTATTTTTTAAGTTCCGTACTAAAGTTGCTGCCTTAGCTAGCTCTGAACCAAAATTAATTTTTTTCATTGTTTTTTCTCCTTTTTTAACTTATTAATGATTGTACGTGATCAAGAATTGTTCCAGCCTTAGTTTTAATTTCCTCCCTTGCTTGATATTTTTCATGCCCAAGAATTTCTGAGGTCATTTTTTCCAAAATAATAATCTCGTGTTCTGTCAGACTGGGGCGAGTTTCAATGGCTGCTATGGTCCTGTCTAGAAAAGCCTCTGCTTTTGCTTCTTGATTGATGTCCAGGCCTTGGCTAGCTAACTGAAATTCGCGGTCCAATTCTTCGTATGAGTCATATCTGTTCTCTAATTTGCCAGAAAGGAGGCGCGAGATAACCATGAAGAGTTCATCTGGAATGGTGCCTTGGCTTATCTTGTTAGGAAATTCTTGGTTGCCACTTACAACTGCTCCGACATATAAGGTGTAATCTCCAAGGCCCTTTACTCTGAAAG
>PEYM01000080.1 GCA_002774365.1 Candidatus Saganbacteria bacterium CG08_land_8_20_14_0_20_45_16
ATAAACACCTTTTTGCTTGCTAGAATCGCCCTGATGGACGCTATCGACGCGAATATAGCCTGGTTGGCTCTGGAGCTGGTATAGGTTTTAGAAAACCGGTTTCGGTAGCAGCTCTTTTTCACCCGGAGCTTGCCAAACCAATTGTGTTCTTTTATCAGCCTTTTGACTTGCCGATCAGAATAGCAGGTTAATTTGACCACGTAACGTTTCAATATCCCTTTGCGCTTTTTTGATTCAGCGTGATAATTAAAACGTTTTAATAATTCATCAACCCAGGCGTAAGTCGTTTTCCTGTCCGTTTGCCTGAAATCCAAATCTTGGCTGGCCTCAAGGAACTTTTCTAAATCCCCAACTGTTTTTATTTTTTGATCCATCATTATTAGCTTATTCATAAACTCAATAATGACATCTTTTGTTATTTCAGGGACATTTTGCGTTGGACAAGGCTGCCCGGCGAAAACTTCAGGGTTCTATGATAAAATTAAGATGAGGTGTAATCATGGAAAACATAACTTTTGCCGACTTTCAGAAGATGGACTTAAGGGTAGCTGAGATTAAGACAGCGGAATTAGTAGAAGGGGCGGATAAGCTTTACAAGTTAACAGTTGACCTTGGCAGCGAAGTTCGAACTTTAATCGCTGGGATAAAGTTGTTTTATCCTTTAGATGAGCTGCCAGGGAAAAAGGTGATTATACTGGCAAACTTAGAACCAAAAACTATTCGTGGGGTTGAAAGCCACGGAATGGTTTTGTGTGCCCACACCGAAGACCGGAGCCAGCTTGTCTGCTCCGCGCTAGACAAGGATATTCCTGCTGGATCTAAGGTTTCTTAGTGGAGCTTAAAAACAGCAGTCAAGCTCCCACGTACTTCGATCTCGCCAGGTGCTACTGGGGTACTCCCGCTATCCCCTTCAAGCGGAGCTGCTTTAGCTTTTACCATTCTACCTCTGGGAATAACCAGATCAGCAGTTGATTCTTGGATGGCAATTAATTTGCTGAGTTTTGTGCCGCTAGCCTTAGCTAAGCTTTCGGCTTTGGCTTTAGCATTAGCAAAGGCTTTTTTCAGTGCCTCATTTTTAAAGGTTTCTTGTTCTTTGAGAGCGAATGAAACGTAATTAATGTCATTTGCTCCGGCATTTAGCGCGGTATCAATACACTTGCCGATCAAAGAAAGATCATCAAGGGTAATTTTAAGTTCATTGCTAGCCATAAAACCCTTAAAGGTCCTTTTGCCACGGTCATAGTCGTATCTTGGGGAGAGGTTTATTCTGGTTGTTTTGATTTTGTCTTTGGCTAGGGGGATTTTATCAAGCGCGGCTAAGACCGAGCTCATGGTTTGGTTAACACTAGCCTGGGCCTCTTTAGCGGTCTTTTTCTCGTGAGCAACGCCTAAACTAACATAAGCCACATCTGGTGCAGCCTGGACTGTGCCGCTGCCTGAAACAATAATAGCCCTTTCTTCGGTGGGGTTAGTAACTGCTAGCGCTGAAAAACTGCTGATCATTAAGATGCAACTGATTAAAATTATTTTTTTCATGGATAAAGCCTCCTGTTTGAGGAAAATATTAACACATCCTTACCTTGAATCCAAGCGGGTTTTTAGGTAGAATAAGGCTACCATGCCAGAAGAAAAAATCCCACCCCAAGACCTAGTGGCTGAGCAGTCTGTTCTTGGCTCTATGCTCTTAGACAAGAACGCGATTATCCGAGTGGTGGAACAGCTTTCGCCTGACAGTTTTTATCGTGATGCCCACCGTTTTATTTTTGAGGCCATGCTCTCCTTGTTTGACCGGGGCGAGCCAGTGGACTTGGTCACGATTACTGATATTTTACGCAAGTCAGGCAAGTTAGAGTCTGTTGGCGGCGCTATTTACATAACTGATCTTTTGAATGCTGTGCCGACTGCGGCTAATGTTGACTATTATACGAAAATTGTCGAAGAAAAAGCCACCCTGCGCCAATTGATCGAAGCTGGGACCAGTATTGTAGCCAATGCTTTTGCGGAAACAGATAAGGTTGACCAGATATTGGACCAGGCGGAAAAATCTGTTTTTGATATTGCCCTCAAACGGATTAGGGGTGGTTTTCAAAAGATTGACAGCGTCATTAAGAGTGTTTTAGATAAGATAGATACCCTTTATAGCAAAAAAGAAGCACTGACCGGCGTGTCCACTGGTTACCCTGACCTGGACAAGTTAACCGCAGGTTTTCAAAACTCAGAACTGATCATTCTCGCGGCTCGGCCTTCGGTGGGAAAAACAGCCCTGTGTTTGAACATTGCTGGACACGTGGCAATCCAGCACAATGTCCCAGTGGCAATTTTTTCCCTAGAAATGAGCAAGGACCAATTGGCCCAGCGGATGTTATGTGCTGAGGCTGAAATTGACGCGCAAAAACTTAAAACCGCCAGCTTGTCAGATACTGGCTGGAAAAAACTGACTCGGGCCCTGGGTAAACTTTCTGAAGCGCCTATTTTTATTGATGATTCTGCTTCCTTGACCTCAACTGAGATTAGGGCCAAAGCCCGCCGCTTAAAACTTGAGCGGGGCCTGGGCATGATCATTATTGACTATTTGCAGTTGATCCGGGGCCGGAGCCGGGTTGAAAACCGGGTCCAGGAAATTTCTGAGATTGCTAGATCGCTTAAGACCCTGGCGCGCGAGCTTGATATTCCAGTAATTGCCTTATCCCAGCTCTCTAGGGCGGTTGAACAAAGGAACGACAGGATACCGCGCTTATCTGATCTTAGAGAATCTGGAGAGATCGAGCAAACAGCTGACGTGGTGCTTTTTATTCATCGCGAGGACTATTATAATCCCCAGTCTGAGCGGGGCAATATTGCCGAGATTATTATTGCCAAACAGCGCAATGGGCCAATTGGCAAAATTGAATTGGTCTTTCGCAAAGATATTACAAAATTTTGCAGTAAAGAAATCCGCTACGAGCAGGTAGGGTAGATTGGATGCCTAGATGCCTTGTCCCTTTGAAACCTTTATTAATTGTTTTTTTATTGTTTTTTTCTCCTTTGGCTGCTCTGGCCCAGATCAATAACCTCGTAATCAACGGTGATAATGTTTCTTATAATCAGGAGAGCCAGCTCTACCAGGCCGAAGGCTCGGTGGAGGTGTTTTATAAGGACATAACAATCTATGGACAGAAGATCACATATGATACTTCAACTGAGGTTGTATCTGCTGAAGCAGGGTTTACTTTAATTTATGAAGGCATAAAATTACAGGGTGAGCGTTTAAGATATTTGTTGCCGGAAAAGACCGGCCAAGCTAACAGAGTTACTTTATTACTTCGAGGGGTTAGCCTGACTGGACAGCAGGTACAGTTGGGCAAAGAAGAATTGTCGCTAAATGGAGCCTCATTTACTACTTGTGACCTGCCTGGGCCGCATTATCATGTGACTGCCAACGAAATAGTGGTCTACCCTAAATTTGGCTGGCTGGTGGCGTATTGGGGCTATTTTTGGTTAGGACGCTTGCCGCTCGTGCCCATGCCAACTTATATATATGATATGTTGGCTGATGGCAAAGAACACCGCAATGTTCCGCCTTTTCCTGAGGTCGGTTCTAATGATGAGGATGGGACTTATGTTAATGAAAGATTGGCCTGGTATGCTGGGCGCCAGCTTTCTGGTACTTATAGCCTCAATTATGCGGCGAAAAAAGGCTTTGGTGGTGGGGCAGAGGCCAACTATATCATGGATGAAAATAGTCGCGGCAGTTTACGGCTTTACGGCAATCCCACGGATGCTTATTGGGGTGGGCTAACGCATTGGTTGTTTTTTGGCCAAGAGATCAACGCCGGCCAGGACCCTTTTTCTTTTTTTGAGCTGCCCAAACATCGAGAGTACGAGCTGGAGCTAGACGTTACCTACCATGAAAGGATCAACTATGAGCGAGTGAGCTACTGGCCTAATTTAACTTTGCGTCAGCAGTCAGGCCACTTTTTTAGCAAGGCTTTAACTTATGAACTTGAGCTGGGCTTGGCCAGGATCAGAGAAGAGAATAATGTTACCTTAAATCGTGGGTTGGGCAGGGTTAAGCTTTTTCATGAACTAAATAATGTTTGGGGTTCCACGTTAGTCCCTGCTTTAGGTTTTGAGGGTCGTTATTATTCTGGCCGCACCCAATGGACCAAGAGTCTGGCCCAGCTTGATCTTAAACGCAACTTTGGCCAAAACTGGTCGTTGGGGTTAGGGTATCTGCATTATTTTTCTGTGGCTGGCCAGAGCCCGTTTAATTTTGAAAATTATCGTTTTCGAGCGGCTGATAGCTTGCAAACAAGTTTGTCATTAATGAACCAGCATAGCGGTTTGGGTTTGGCGACTGCCTATTATCTTGATACTTGGCAGCCCGAGGATATAGATTATTCTGTTTTTATTGGTCAGCATTGTTATGATATTATTTTGAAATATCGTTCCTTAAGGCGTGAATTTGAGCTGGGTTTTGCTTTGACTGCCGATCAATAATTAAAAGAAAGGGGCAAATATGTTTATTACTTTTGAAGGGGTTGAGGGTTGTGGCAAGACGACCCATATTAAGCTGTTGAAAGAATTTCTTGAGGAGCAAGGCCGCAATGCTATCTTGACCCGTGAGCCAGGCGGGACCTACCTGGGCAAACAGCTACGCCAGCTTTTGCTTGATCCCCAAAGCGTGATCGATGAAACAACAGAGGTCTATCTTTTTGCGGCTGATCGGGTCGATCATCTTAATAAGATCATTTTGCCGGCTTTGGCCGAAGGACGGATTGTGCTGTGCGATCGCTATGTTGATTCAACCCTGGCTTATCAGGTGGGCGGCCGCTCTTTGCCCGAGGATTTTGTGCGTTACCTGAACATGGTTTCTTCAAAAGGGCAAATGCCTGATCTGACTATTTTACTTGATGTGACGGCCGAGGTTGGTCTGGCCAGGGCAGGCGAGCAGCGGGTGGCTGACAGGTTTGAAAGCGAGAAAAAAGAGTTTCATCAGCGGGTGCGCAATAAATATTTAGAGATTGCCAAAAATGAGCCTGAACGAGTGCGTATTGTCAGCACTGACGAGGCTTCCATCGAAGAGGTGCAAGAGGATATTCGTGATATTGTTGAGGGGCGTCTATGAACAGTACCCAGATCAGAAAGAGGTTTTTAGATTATTTTAAGGCCAAGGGACATGAGGTTCTGCCTGGCTCCTCTCTTATTCCGGCGGATCCAACCGTGCTGCTCACTTTAGCTGGGATGCTGCAATTTAAGCCGATTTTTTTAGGGACGGAAATCCCCAAGTATAAAAGGGCGACAACTGTCCAGAAATGCGTCAGGATGATTGACCTTGAGAATGTTGGGAAAACCGCCCGGCACCAAACTTTTTTTGAGATGCTGGGTAATTTCTCTTTTGGCGATTATTTTAAAAAAGAGGCGATAGCGTTTGTCTGGGAGTTTTTAACCAAAGAGCTCAAGATCCCTCCAGCCAAACTTTCCGTGGCGGTCTTTGAAAAAGATGATGAGGCTTATGATCTCTGGCGTGAGGATCAGGGCTTGCCAGCTGAAAAACTATTCCGCTTGGATGAGGAAAATAATTTTTGGGCAGCCGGGCCAACTGGTCCTTGCGGCCCTTGTTCTGAAATATATTATGATTTGGGGCCATCGGTTGGCTGTGGCCGGCCCAGTTGCCAGCCTGGCTGTGATTGCGACCGATTTTTAGAGGTTTGGAATTTGGTTTTTATTCAGTATGATCGTAGTGACAATGGAGAACTTATTCCTCTTAAGCAAAGAGGCATTGACACTGGCATGGGACTTGAGCGGATTGCCTCGGTCTTGCAAGGTGTTAGTTCTAATTTTGAAACTGATTTGTTTAGGCCATTGATTCAAGAAATAAAAACTTTGATTAAACTACCAGAGCCAGAAGAGAGCAAGCTTAGGATCATTGCTGACCATATCCGCGCTGTCACGCACTTGGTGGCAGATGGGGTCTTGCCTGGCAATGCTGGCCGAGAATATGTTTTACGCCGCTTGATCCGCCGGGCGCTGCGCTTGGGCCTGGTTTTAGGGATTAAAGGCCCCTTTCTATGGCGGCTGGCAGAAAAGGTTATTCTAGAGATGGGTGACTTTTACCCTAACTTGAAAAAGAAAAAAGAGCAGATCTTAGCCACGATCAAAGCTGAAGAAACCAATTTTTTGCAGACGCTTGAGCTGGGCATGCAATTGTTTAATCAAGCGATCCTAGAACATACTGGCAAAAAAGTGTTGCCTGGTGAGGTGGTTTTTAAGTTGCATGATACCTATGGTTTTCCTTTTGAGCTAGCCGGTGAAATGGCGGCTGAGCAAGGTTATTCAATTAATGAGCAAGAATTTAAGAAAGAGATGGAAAAGCAGCGTGAGCGGGCGCGCCTGGCTGGGATTTCCAGTGACAAAAACAAAAGCAAATTAGTAGGCCTTGATCTAACAAGGTTTGGTCGGACAAAATTTGATGGTTATGAAAAGACCAGTGAAGCAGCAGGGGTTGTGGCGGTTTTGCCCAAGGAAAATTTGGTTATTTTAGATCAGTCCCCGTTTTATGCTGAAAGCGGTGGCCAGGTGGGAGATACCGGGACAATTATGCTGGACCAACAGCACTTAAAAGTGATTGATACCTTGCTGGCGCCGTCTGGCAGCATTGTTCATTTGCTTGAACAAACAGGCGATTTAGCGCCTGGCGCTAAGGTGGTAGCAGCCATTGAAACTGAGCGGCGGAAAATTATTCAAGGGCACCACACAGCTACCCATCTTTTACATAAGGCCTTACAAGAAAAGGTCGGGGCTCAAGTTCGGCAGGCTGGTTCATACGTTGGCCCTGATAAGTTGCGTTTTGATTTTAGCTGTTTGGCTGCTGTTAGTCAGGAGCAGCTGGCAGCTGTGGAAGCTAGGGTCAATGAAAAGATCAAAGAAAAAATTAAAGTTGAGGTATTAGAAAAATCATATCAAGAGGCAGTAGCGCTGGGGGCCATGGCTTTGTTTGGTGAAAAATACGGAGACAAAGTGCGGGTGCTAAAGATTGGTCATTATAGTTTAGAGCTTTGCGGCGGTACACATGTTAAGTCCACTGAAGAGATTGGTTTCTTTAAGATTATTCATGAAAGTGCTTTGGGTTCAGGAACTCGACGGATTGAGGCTGTGGCTGGCCAGCCGGCCATTGACTATGTTATGGGGCTGGTCAATAGTTGGCAGGCGGAAATATTAAAGACAACTAGCCACTACCAAGCATTAATGACGGAGCTGGGCCAGGCGCAAAAAGGTGGCAAATTAATTGTGGTCGAACCAGCAGCCTTGCTACAAGCCATTAAAAAATATGACCTCAAAAGTGTTAATCAGTATTTAGACCAATTAGCCGCGACTTTGGCTAATTTGAAAGAAGGGGTGGCTAAGGCTGAGCGTGAGCTTAAAAATCTGAAGATCAATCAGGCGGCTAGTAGCGCGGCTGGTTTTGTGAGAGAGCTGGTTGAAATTAATGGACTCAAGGTTTTGACTAAGGAGTTCCAAGATTACTCAATGCAGATGTTGCGCTCTGTTTCTGATACGCTGCAAAACCAGACTGGCGGTTGTTTGGTTATTTTGGTTTCTCTGGCTAATAGTAAAGTGAGCTTTTTGATTACAGTGGGCGACAACTTAATTGCCAAGGGGCTTGCGGCCCCAAAAGTTGCGGCTGTTTTTACTCCATTTATTAAGGGCCGGGGTGGTGGCAAGGCCAATAAGGTTGAGGGTGGGGGGCAGGATAGCAGCCGCTTAGCTGAGGCTTTTCAAGCAGTCATAGATTTGGTAAAAGCAAATTTATGAGAATTGTTGGGCTTGATTATGGCGAAAAAAGGCTTGGGGTAGCGATCACTGATGCCTTAGGATTAATAGCGCAGCCTCTAGCTGTGCTTAACAAGGCTACAGTTTTAGAGGACTGCCAAAATCTAGAGAAATTACTGGCTGATTATGAAGGCATTAGCGAGGTTGTGGTTGGCTTACCTAAGACGCTAAAAGGCACAATCGGGCCGCAAGCTCAGAAAGTGCTCGAGTTTGTAGCTGCTGTGCAGGCGCGTTTGCCTTATAAAGTTGTTACCTGGGATGAGCGTTTTACCTCCAAAGCTGCTGAAAGGGTTTTGATTGAGGCTGGTTTGTCGCGCCAGAAAAGAAAGAGTGTGATTGATAAATCAGCGGCTGCTTTGATCTTGCAGGGTTATTTAGACTGCCGGAGGTCAAATTGATGCTGCGCAGCCTGGGCCTTTGGAAATCTTGCTTATTGCTTATTTTTATTGCTTTGCTCTTATTTACAGCTTCGCTTTTGCAAATGGCCAACCCGCTTGATCCCAAGAGCTATGAAATTGTAGTCCCCAAGGGTTCTTCAATGATTGAAGTCAAGCAGTTACTAGAGGAGGCTGGTATTTTACCCCGGGCCAGTTCTTTTGGCTTGGCTGCTAGGGCCCTCGGTTTATCAACTGAAATTAAGGCTGGCAAGTATCACTTCTCACCTTCAGAATCCCTGCTCTCAGTTTTAGTTCGGCTCAAGCAGGGGGATGTAGTTGAGCCGGAGCTAACTAGGGTAAAGGTGACTTTTCCAGAAGGCTTATCAATTTATCGTATGGCTGAGATCTTGCGGGCTAGTGGGGTTAGTGACCCTGATAAATTTCAAGCCTTAGTCAAGGAGGGGATTAATGAGCCTCTGCGCAATGCCCATTGGTCACTATTTAAATATATCCCTTCAGAATCCCTGGAGGGGTATTTATATCCAGATACCTATTGGTTTTTTCAAGAGGCAACAGTTCGGGAAACAGTTGAGATTATGTTAACTAGATTTGAGGAAAAGGTCTTGTCTTTTTGGGACAAGGCCAAGGGTGATACTCACTATAACTTGCATGAAATTTTAACCTTGGCTTCGATTATTGAAAAAGAGGCCAAACAGCCTGGGGAGAGGGTAGTTATTTCCTCTGTTTTTTACAATCGCTTAAGGATTGGTATGCCGCTAGCTGCTGACCCAACGGTTAAGTACGCGCTGGACAACCCGACCAAAAAGGTTTATCGCAACCAATTAACAGTTGATTCGCTTTATAATACTTATAAATACAAAGGCCTCCCTCCTGGGCCGATCTGTAACCCTGGGATTGAGTCGATTATGGCGGCTGTTTATCCAGCCAAAACAGACTATTATTATTTTGTAGCTAAAAAAGATGGCTTGCACCTCTTTTCTAAGAGCTGGGCCGAGCACCAAAAGGCGAGGATCAAAGCAGCTTCTAAGTGAAATTTTCCTGTTTTACCCCCGATATTTAATTGATAGGAGTTAAACATGGGAATTGGGCTTGCTTTGCTGATAACTTTTGGGCTAATAGCTGCTGGTTGTGGTGGAGCAACGCAAACTGCCAATAGGACCTTGCCTATTAATGACCAGGCAGAGAATGACGCAGAAACTGCTCCCTCAACTTTACCCGCGCCAACTGTTGTTATTGGGCCAGACGTAACAATTGAGTCCCTACACATTGAAGACATATCTGCTGCCTTGATTATTATTACCACGATTCCAGACCCATCCCAAGCAATGATTTTAGGGTTTGGTGAACTTCATGATAATTGCAGGTCGTCGTCAGCTGGTATTAGATGCTTAAGTGTACAAACTACAGCCAGCCATTTTGCCCAAGAGATATTTCCACTCTTGTCCCAGCCGGAATTTGGAGAGATACAGAACCATGTTAGTGAGTTTTTTAGGCGAGATCCACTTGTTCAGAGTCAATTGGGGTCGTTTATGCAAGGGGCCAATTTTGAAAGCCTAAGTCATTTAAGTGATTTTATGAGTGGCCGGGATTTTTGTTCGGTTTTGGGCATACTGCAAATGGCGAGGGAAAATGGCACGATTTTTTACGGGGCTCATTTAAGTTTGCGTCAACTCCCTTTTGCTCAGGCGTTTTGGCAAGTCTATGCTGGTAGGGAGGAAGAAGTTAGTGTTATCTTGGGGGATAATGCCTATGAGCAGATACATGCGGTGTATGATAATAACAGGTCTGTTTCTTTTTACGGTGGAGCCTCTCATATTAACCCAGATCCCATTGGGGCTTTTGCCCCACGTAGCTTTGGGGTTAGGCTTTTGGCTTTGGCTGGTGACTACTATCGGGCAATTGCTTTGATTGTGCCAGAAATTGCCGAACGTGACCCAAATAACCCAATTTTGACCAGGCTTAACAATTGGCAGCAATATGTTCCAGCAGATGGCTTAACCTTGCTGCAGACCAGGGTTAATGACCATCGCTCTCTTTATTATATTATTTATCCCCGAACTCCCGCTGCCCAAATCCATCCCATTGGCCAATCAGAGATCTATGATTGTGTGGACCAGCCCCCACTTAATTAGAATGCAAGATTTATTGTTTTTGTTTCGATAATACTGGTAAGAGGCAATTATAATTGCCCGTTATAGGAGGTAAGAGTATCATGAATGTCGGACCAATTAGCGGAGGGTATATTCCTTATCCCTTGAACTCTAAGGGTGGTGTTAAAGAAGAGGGGCGGCCGGTCCACGATGATTCCTCAACTATTGAACCTGGGGGAGCAAGCAATGGCTCTAATGAGGTGGAATTAGGCAGACAATTGGCCCAGAGTATTAACAACCTTTTAGAAGGGTCTCGGGTTCGGCCACGAGGACAGAACATCCAAATTACTGTAGCCAATGGAGTGGCAACAATCCAAATCGGTGCTGGGCTAAGACAAGAGATGGAGTATGCTGATTTACAAAGGCAAGCCCGGACTGGCCGGACGCCAACGCCTTTGGCCACAAGATTAAGCAATATTGTTAACACTTTTGTACACAGAAATAATATTCAAAATGGAAGATATTCTGTGAATTACTAGCTTTTGGTTGTTGTTGCCATTGTTGATAAGAAAGAGCCGGAGTATTTCCGGCTCTTTTTCTTGCCACCAGGTAACACCTAATATTTGTTAAATTTCCGGAAGTAGCAAAAAGCAGTAAAAAACTGAAATTTCCTATTATTGCTCTCGATAGATAATTAGCTATGAGTATGATTTCCTTAATATCTTTAGTTTCTAGTACACTTTCTTGTGGTAATAGTTCTTTGCCAGAGGAGAGCGATGCTGGGGTAGCGCAAACCGATACCTCGAGCTCAGGATTTTGGGGATTGTTTGAATTTGGAAATGAAGAGGCTGAAACACTAACGAGAATTAAGATTGGTGGTTTAAGCAATGTTTTACCCCGTCAGTGTGCTGAGAAGCCTTTTGTTTTAGCCGGGGTGCGGCGTAATGGTTTGGATTTGGTTCTGGCTTCAGCTGAGCTACGCAATGATCCTGAGGTAGTCATGGCTGCTGTGAGTCAGAATGGTTTGGCGCTACAATATGCGTCGCTAGCACTGCGAGCCAATCCAGATATTGTTCTGGCCGCGGTCAGGCAAAATGGTCTGGCCCTACTGTATGCTGCTCATTCTATTTCTCGATTAGGTGAGCATTATGTAGAGATTGCCTTGGCAGCGGTCGAAAATAATTGGCATAGCTTTGATAATGTTGTTGAATATTATAGGGGGAATATGGACATTGCTTTAGCTGCAATGGCGCAAAATACTAATGCTATTTATCTGGTTTCCCCAAGCTTGTTTAGTAATCAGGAATTTGTCAGGCAGTGTTATAATTTAAGTTTTGGAGCCTACTATTATATTTACCAAACTATGTTTAGCATGGCCAATACCTCTCTCTTGCCTCAAGAGCTTAACGCTAGTTTGCAGTCGACCTTAACAGATTTGACTAATTTAAATATTCGGCATATGGAGCGATTTACCGCAGCCACACCGTCAGAGGTAGCGGAAATTGTAACTAATCGTAGGGCTTTGGACAGTGGCGGATCGTTTGCTGACGGCCGGCCGGTTGCCTTGGTGGTCTTGCCTGTAATTGATCGGACTGACACTTTTATTCATAATAATATTTCTCAGCTTATACAGCATGGGTATCGGGTTGTGTATTTTGAAGCTGAGAGTGATCTTGAGGTTTATGAGGCAATAGAGGCAACCGGCCAACGCCAGCTCATTTCATTGCTTTATTTAGGTGGGCATGGGACAGCTAGGACAACTAGGTTTAGCGGAGAGCCATATGAAGATGATGAGATATTGTTCTTAGATCCGTCAGATGAAGCTGAAATGTACTATTTGAATAATTATCTAGCGGAGAATAGCCGGGTTTTGCTTTATGGTTGTTATGCTTGCAATGGCGAGCTTGAAGGGATGCTTGAGTGCGTGTTCCCAGATAGCACTTTTTTTGTGCCTGACGGTACGCCACAAGGGTTTGACATGGTCTTTGATAACCAAAATAGCCTGGTTGACGTTGATTTCTTCACCAATTAGAATGCAAGTTTTCCTCATTTAACTACGATAATATCTTTGTAAGGATTCTCAAAGAAGAACTATTATGGAAGCTATAACTAATAATTTGAATATTACTTCATATAGGCCAACTGCAAAGGGCGGCCAGGGAGATTTGGTTGATTCTCCTGACGTTGCAGCCAGCCAAGAGCAAGATTATGTTGTTTTAGCTGGAAAAATTCAGGGGAATGGCCATCAAAAAGATGGTATATTGAACTATTTATGGAACCTGTTTTCCCCGGGGGGTTCAGCAGAAGCTAGTACGCCACCACCTCATCAACCAACAGAACAAGAGGTTTATGATGAATGGCGGGTACTTCGCGAGTCATCAAATCCTCCAATTTTACGTACAGCCGAAACTAGGTTTACTCAAAATCGCTTAGTTATTGAGTCTGAAGTGAGAAGGGACGGGAGTATGCTCCAATATGCTCGGAGTTATTTGGAGACTCAACTGCAGGCAGGCGAAACTGCTCTTGTCAGGTCAATTGTCTTAAGTGCGGTTAGGCAAAATGGGTTGGCTCTTGGGGATGCTCCAACTCAATTTAGACATGATCCTGAAGTTGTAAGAACCGCGGTTGGGCAAAACGGTCTGGTTCTTAGTCTCTTTCCAGAAGATAGTCCTGAGCGGGCAAATCCAGACTTGGCTTTGGCTGCGGTCAGAGAAAACCCCGAAGCAATTCAATATGTAGCCCATTCACTTTTTAGCAACGAAGCGTTCTTTCGGGCTTGTCTGGCCACTAATAATTTCTACATAATTAATTGCGTTTGTCAGGCCTTAATTGACCCAGAGGCTACTGGCAGCGCTAACCAGCAGATGTTTTATAGCTTGGCTGGTCAGGCAGGCAGACAAACGATGAGCAGGTATTTGCGGCTGGTGGATACCTTGTCTCGTCTGCGCTTGGGCAGGCACGATTCTCCGATTAGATTTTATGAGCGTTTTCCGAGGGCTACTTTGGAGCAAGTCCAAGAATTAGCGGCTAATCGCTCTGCTCCGCGGCCCAATGATCATCGGCCGGTTGCTTTAGTGGTGATGTCAGAATCTGATGATGCTGGCTCTTTCATTGATAGCCACATTTTAGAGTTAATGGAACCGGGTTATCGAGTTGTTTATTATGAAGTTGCTTCTAGGGAAGAGTTTTACCAGACAATAGAAGAGACTGGCAACCGGCGGCCAATAGATCTTTTCTATTTTGCTGGTCATGGTAGCCAAGTTCGCAGGCAAACCCGAGTTCGCTTTGGCGATAATCGCAGGAGCGAGCGAAGCTATTTAAGTACCAGAGATGGCCAAGAGATGAGGGCGCGTAACTTGGCTAGGTATTTGTCACCTAATGCGGTTATCTTATCGCAGAGTTGTCATACTGGAGAAGAGCCTGAGAGTCTACTGCCGACATTGAGATATGTTTTTCCAGGCCATAGCGTTTATGCTCCGGCTGGAAGCCCGCTTGATTTCCAGATCGAGTATCAAGGTTCAGCAGAAACCCATGACTTGTCCATAGGTAATATTCGTTTTACCCTGGAACAGCACCCCTCGCAAGGTGCAAGACGGCGAAGATAAGCCCCCATAAAAAATAGTGAAATTTCCTAGATAACCACCTGATAATTAGGTAGAGACTCATGAAGCCCCTAGCCAAGCGCCAGGGTTTTTTATGGTTCTTTC
>PEYM01000051.1 GCA_002774365.1 Candidatus Saganbacteria bacterium CG08_land_8_20_14_0_20_45_16
CGGCTGACCTTTGCCCTGTCCCGATTTCCTGCCTGTCGACAGACAGGTCACGGAATGGTTAACGCAGTCTTTCCTCGGCGCACTCATCTTTCTCCTTCAAAATTACTGATTATCGGTTACGAGTTGCTTTTATTCTATCACCCGCCATGTTATAATCAAAATTCATCCATGAAATTTCTGGCAACCCTCATTGTTTTAGCCATCATCTGCCCAGCGGCTTTGGGGCAAACCCCAACTGCTCGCGAAGCGTTCAAGACAGGGTTTGGCTTATTGGAAGCTGGCCAGCCTTATGCAGCAATTGATCAATTCAAATTAGTGACCAAAGATACAAGTTACCCGCTCATTGATTATGCTTACTATTATATTGCCGAGGCCTATCGCCAAAAAAATGCCCGGCCAGAAGCCATCCAGGTCTATAATATAGTTATAACCTATTTTAAGAACAGCACCCTGGTGCCAGTCTCGTATATCACCATGGCCGAGGTCCAGGCTGACAACAATGATTTTTCTGCTGGTGCCACAACCTTGCACACCATGCTGGTTAGTTTCCCCAAAGACGCGCTGGCAGCCAAGGCCCGCTATCTTCTTGGTGTCTACCTAGTAAAACTAGGACAAAACGAAGAAGCTGCCAGGGTCTTTCGCAATATTGACTTGCTGCATAAAGACAGCTATTTTGCGGAAAAAGCCATTGAGCAACTCGACAAACTGGCCAAAACAAGCTCGCTGGCCCTCTACGAAGCCCCGGCTGCTGAGATTTATAATCTGGGGATCAAATATTTTAAAAATGGTGACAAGACCAAAGCCAAAGGTTACTTTAACCGCCTAGCCAAGTTTTACCGCAAAAGCACTTTTTACGACGAAGCACTACTAATGCTAGGACGGCTCCAGCTGCGCCAAGGCGACCTAAAATCCGCTGAGCATTACTTTCGACAGGTCATCAATCTTGATAAAGACGCCAAACCCAGTGCCATGTACTACCTGGCCAGAACGTATGAATATAAAGACAACCAGGCAGCTGCTGTCTCTCTGCTGGAAAAATTAACCGCCCAATATCCTAACAGCTATTGTGCCGACGAGGCCCTCTACTTTCTAGGCAAGTATTATGGGAAAAAAGGGCAGGCCGAGCTAGCTGGCCAAGCTTTTGCTAAACTGGTTTCAAACTATCCAAACTCTGAATATTTTGATGAGGCTAGCTGGGCAATTGGCAGCAGCTTATTTAAGTCCGGCAATTACACTGAAGCCTACACAGTTTTTAAAAAAATCAATTCCGCCCGGACCCTTTTTTGGAGCGCGAAGTGCGCGACCAAAGCTAACGAAACTGCGCAAGCAATTGACGATTATAAGGCAACGATCAGCCGCTTTGACCATTCTTATTATGCTTACCGAGCCAGGGAAGAGCTGCAAAAAATTGGGATTAACATTAAGCTGGCCTCTGTTCCTGATGTTCCTGAAGCGCCCGAACCAATTGGCAGCAATTCCTATGACAGCATTCCTCATGAGCAAAAATATCAAGAATTAATTGCCCTTGATCTGGGAGACCAAGCTGCCCAAGAAGCTGCTTTTATTGAAGATATTGTCCCAACCCCGCAAAAGGACAAAGCCAGCCTGGCCAAATACCACGCTTATGTCAGCAAAGGCAAATTTGCCAAGCCAATTTATTTTGCTGACCAAAAGATCCTTGAGGCGGCAACCGCTGGCAAGCTCGATAGCCTTGACCCGCGGTTTTGGCGTTTTGCTTATCCTAGGGGTTATTGGAGTTTTGTAGAAAAATACGCCCGAGAATACCAGCTCGACCCATACCTGGTCTACGCGGTTATCAGAGAAGAAAGCCGTTTTAACAGCCGCGCCTTGTCACATTCTCAGGCTTACGGTTTGATGCAGATCATTCCCAGCACTGGCCGCTTGATCGCTCGGGCGATTGACTTACGCTATTCAAGCTTCAAAATGTATGAACCCCGTGTTAACATTGAGATGGGAACATACTATCTGGCCAGTTTGATCAAACGCTTTAATGGCAATGTGCCCCTGGCCTTGGCTGGTTATAATGGCGGGCCGGTCAGGATTAAAAAATGGCTAAAAAACTATCAGAACTTTGACCTGGATGAGTTTATTGAAGATATCCCGATCACTGAGACTAGAAATTATGTCAAAAAGGTGATGAAAAGCTACTATGGCTACCAAAGAACCTACAGTTCACAATAAAGCCAACCTTATTTCTGCCCAACCATTTGAGGAAGATCAGGCCTTTGAGGGCTTGCGACCTAAAACCTTTGCTAATTTTATTGGCCAGGCCAAGATCAAGGAAAATCTTTTTATCCACATCGAAGCAGTCAAAGCCAGAAGCGAATCGCTTGAGCATCTGCTTTTTTACGGCCCGCCTGGCTTAGGCAAAACTACACTGGCCAATATCATTGCCAATGAAATGGCCGTCAATTTAAGGATCACTTCTGGCCCAGCCATTGAGCGACCTGGTGACCTGGCCGCTATTTTAACCAATCTAAAGCCTAATGATGTGTTATTTATTGACGAGATTCATCGCTTAAACCGGATAGTTGAAGAGGTGTTGTACCCAGCTATGGAAGATTTTGCTTTAGATATTATTATTGGCAAGGGCCCCTCCGCCCGCTCAATCCGCCTTGACCTGCCTAAATTTACTTTGATTGGCGCCACCACCCGTGCCGGCCAGCTCTCCTCCCCTTTGCGCGACCGTTTTGGCATTATCAGCCGCTTAGAATTTTATGAGCCAGCAGAGATTAAACAGATTATTCAGCGGGCAGCCCAGGTTTTAAACACAGAAATTGATGAGCCCGGCGCTCTAGAAATTGCTCGGCGCTCGCGCGGCACCCCACGTATTGCGAATCGCTTGGTAAGACGGGTGCGGGATTTTGCTGAAGTGGAAAAAGACGGTAAAATAACCCTGGCCATTGCCAAGCAAGCACTTGATCGCCTAGAAATAGATGAACTGGGGCTGGATAATTTTGACCGCAAGATACTTAAGACCATAATTACTAATTTTTCCGGCGGGCCGGTGGGAGTTGAGTCTTTAGCCGCCTCAATGCAAGATGAGTCAATTACCATTGAAGATGTTTATGAGCCTTATCTTTTGCAACTGGGCTTTTTAGAGCGCACATCAAGGGGCAGGGTGGCAACTGAGAGCGCTTATAAGCATTTGGGCATAGCAATAAAGCAACAAAAAGACCAGACAAATCAGGCTGAATTATTTAAAACCGCGTGAAATTTTCCTCTTATTTTAACGATATATATATAGGTAAACATGACCAACATGAGCTTACAAAGAGTCAGTACTTATATAAGACATATTCCACAGTTGTGGTTTGGCCAGAGGATTAAAGGACTTCATTCTTTTTCTCGCACTGCGGCAGGACAACAAAACATAAAATTAAACACTCTGCTTCCGCTTAATCATTCACACGCATTGCTTGAACTTAATTGCCAGGGTTTAAATGCCAGGGCAGTAAGGCAACTTTTAAGAAGAACCATTAGATTAGGTCAAATTGCTAGTTCTCGCGTAAACGCAAGTAGAGTTTTCTCTGAACAAAATATAATCCATCAAATGCTCTCTATTGAAGCGGAAATGTTTAAGTCAGAAGAAATAACAATTGCCTACCACAAATTAAACTCAATTCTTCTTAGGGTAAAACGACAATTAAAAGGCTCAATGACTCCGGCACAAAAACTAAAGCTTGTTTATACGGTTATGCAACAACAAGGCCTATCCCTGGTAGCAAACGAAGAAGACTTGTTAGTTTCTCATTTATTAAGAAACACAGCGGACTGCGATGCCTCAAGTTTGATTGTTTTTGCTGTTTCCCAGGAA
>PEYM01000037.1 GCA_002774365.1 Candidatus Saganbacteria bacterium CG08_land_8_20_14_0_20_45_16
GCCCGGATGGTGCTGGCTACGTCTACTGCCGTGATCCCAAGCTCGCTCATTAATTGGTAATTTAATTTTATGTTGAGCTCCTGCAGCCCCTTTTCATCATCCCTGACAATATCAAAGACAGCTTTGTTGCTAGAGATAAACTCAACAAAGTCATCGCCCAGCTTGGTTCTTATCCCATCATTATTGCCGATAAAATTGACATCAATTGGTTTGCCGGTTGGCGGGCCGCCGGCTTGGGTGGTAACTGCCAGGTCAGTAAATTCTCCGATCCCATTTTTTAGCGGCTCAATTTTTTTAACCAGCTTATCTTTGATCTGTATGGCTGTAATTTTGCGGTTTTGCGCCGGCGTTAGGTTAACTGTAACCTTTGCCCAATGGTCCTGGGTGAGGCCTGAAATAGTATCCCACATGTCGGTTCCCCTCTCCCCGATTGTCGTGACATAGCTGGCCAGGGCCTCTTTGGGGACAGTCTCTTTCACTATCTTTTCAATATCATTAACTCGTCGCTCTGTTTCACGCAGCGGTGTCCCTTTTGGGGTAGTGATTTTGACCATTAAAAGGTCGGCATCACGGCTGGGCATCAGCTCAAAACCCAGAATTGGCCAGAGAACACCGACGGCAAAGATAAAAATACCAATAAAAATCCAGATAAATAAGTTTTTGCGCTTTAGTACCCGGATGAGATTGCGGCGATAAATATCCTCAAGCCACAGGAGGACCTTTGGTTTGGCTTTGGTTTTGAGCGGGGTGTGAGCCAGGTGGGCAGGGAGGATAAAGGTCGCCTCAAAAAGTGAAGCGAGTAGGGTGACAGTGATGACAATTGGGATGGCCCTGATAAATTCCCCCCATATTCCTCCCATCAAAAGGACAGGGAGAAAAGCGGCAATGGTTGTTGTGACTGTGGCGCAGACCGGCCAGAAAATCTCTGAAATACCTTTTATTGAGGCTTCAATTACTCCCAGCCCCTTTTCTCGATATGAAAATATATGTTCAGAAACTACAATGGCATCGTCAACGAGCATGCCAAGGACAATGATTAAGGCGAGGAGTGATTGGGTGGTAACGGCAATGTCGTAAACCGGCATAAAATAAAAAGCAACGAGCAGGGAGAAGGGAATCCCGAGGGCGGTCCAAAAAGCGATCCTCGCATCAAGGAAGATCATCAGACAAAGAGCAACAAGAACAAAGCCAACGAGGGCATTGGAGATGACAACATTAAGTAGTGACTTAACGTAAACCGAATAATCTTTAACCACCTGGGCGTAGACCCCTTTGGGGAGATCTTTATTGTGTTGAATTAAGAGTTTTTTGATAGCTTCTGCTACCCTGACCGCGTCGGCAGTCTCTTTTTTATCAACAACAATATTAATGCAAGGCTCGCCATTAGCCTTCACAATTTTGGTTTCATCTTCAAAGCTGTCTTCGACCCTGGCAAGGTCAGAGACCAGGATGCGCTGGCCGGAAAAAGCCGAGCGGATAATAACATCTTTGACCTCCATCGGGTCATCAAATTGGGAGAGGGTGATCACCTTCTTTTTTGTTGCCAGCGATTGGATAGTGCCACCGCTTAAGCGTATATTGCGGGCCATAATTGAGCCCATGACCTCTGAAAGTGAGACATATTGGTTGTTGGCTTTGACTGGATCGACCTCAACATGGACCTCTCGTTTGCGGTAGCCGACTTTCTTGGTCCCGGCGACTCCAGGGAGCTCGGAGATTTTTTTCTCCAGGGTCTTGGCGTATTTACGCAGTTCAAGCTCGCTAATCTGGCTGTCCCCGCTGATCGCAACCTCAAAAACAGGGAAGATCTGGCTTTTGAGCTCGGTGACAATAGGCCTGTCTTTGATCTTCTTGGGGAGATTGGCTACCCGGTCAACAGCTTTGTTAACATCTTTTTTAACCTCTTCGATATCTTTAACGTCAGGGTCGATCTCCACAAAGACAGTTGAAACATTCTCGGCTGAATAAGATTTTAAATCTTTGAGCCCGGTGACTTTTTGGAGCTCGTCTTCGATTGGGATAGTGACGTTGATCTCGACATCTTCAGGGGCGGCCCCCGGGTAGATAGTGGTAATGAAGATCATTTTGAAATCGACTTTGGGGATGCTGTTGCGTTTTAAGTTAAGAAAGGACATGGTCCCCATGACCAGGACCAGGACGAGAAAAAGATTTACTAGTTTCGGGTGCTCGATAAAAAACTTAAACAGGTTTTTCATAGTGTCAGCACATCCTTATATTCGACCAAATACCTGTCTGTCAGTGCTTTAATCTGGTTAATCACTTTTTCCCTGGCAAATATAGTTTCATTTAAGCTGTTCTCGGCAGCCAGGACATCGTCTTCCCCTTGCAGGAGAAAATAGACCGAGCTGCGGCCTTGACTAAATTTCTTTTGTTCCAGGGTAAGGCGCTTCTGGGCTAGCTCCAAGTTTTTATTATTAAGCTCCACCATTGTGGTTAAATATTCTAAATTAGTGTAAAGGGTGGTTAGTCCCATTTTAGAGTTAAGCAAGGTGTTCTCTTGGGTCTTGAGAGTCTTTTCGTATTCTAGTTCTGCTTGTTTGGCGTCGGCTTTGGCCTGATAGTTGGCAAGAGGCCTGGAGGCGGAAACTGTCAAAGTGTATTCAGCATAGTTGCCAATTGTCGAAAGGCTGTCGCTAAAACCGTAACCATACCCTTTGGGCTTAAATTCGCCAATCAAATTGACCTCTGGCTTAGTTGCGTCTTTTTTTGTGTCCAAAGTAGTTGACTGCATCTCGACTAATAAGTTTGTAGTCTGTTTGATATTGGAACTTTGGGCTAAATAGGTAAGGGCAGCGCTTTCCGATAAGACGCTCCCATCCTTTTTAAATTTTGCTGGCAAGAGTTCTTGGTTTTGCTCCTTGCCTATTAAGAGGAGAATATTTTGGGTTTGGTTTTGGCAGGCCATTTTAGATTGCTCCAGCATTAATTTATAGCCCTGGAGTTTTTGCTTCATCTGTACCAGGTCCAGCTCTTCAGAGAGCCCGTATCCTACCTGTTTTTGGGTCAAGCTTAATTGGGTTTCGACTTTTTTGGTTTTTTCCTGGTAAAGTTTTACATTAATATGGCAGAGCTGCCAGGTTAGGTATTCGTTGTGCAAGCGAGTGATAAAATCTTCCCAATCTTCGGAAAGTTTTAGGGTTGCTAGTTTAGTTGCGTAATCAGAGAGCTTTAAGCCGTTTTTAGCAGCCAGGCCAAAGCCGTTTTTCATAAGTGGTTGGACAATTTGGATTGAGAGGCTGGGGGAGTAAGATGGGGTCCTCGGTGATATATCCAGTGTCCCGAGGCCCGGAATAGTCATTGTGGGATATTCAGCTACATATCTGGCGTTGCTGTGCTCGATTTTGATGGTTGTCCCAGTAGCGGCAATATATTTTTCCGCACCCAGCGAATAAGTTGCGACCTGCTGATAAGTTGGTGAAAACCCGCCGGTAGGCGAGGCGCTAGCGCCGGTCAAGACCCCAGCGGCAATCAGGTTCCAGTCCTCGAGCGCATGGGCGCTTTTGTTGGCTTCAATGGCAACTAGATACTCTTTGGCCGAGGCTTGATAAGCCGGGTTATTTTGGATAGCGGTTTTGATAAAGCTATCCAAAGTTAAAACTTCTTCGGCCCTGGCAGAGAGAGTAAAAATGGTGATCAACAAAATGACTGAAACTGAGATTCTCTTTAACAAAGCTTTTGCCTACTTTCTATCAGGGATTACTGTTAAGTATTATACGTCTTTAGCCAGGTTTCATGCAAGATAGGATGAAAGCATCTGTCAAGTTGATAAAATAAGAGTTATCAACTTAAAAGGAAGGTGCT
>PEYM01000048.1 GCA_002774365.1 Candidatus Saganbacteria bacterium CG08_land_8_20_14_0_20_45_16
GATAAGTTTTGGAAAAAATTTCAGTTAGCCAGCAAATTATTTTTAAGGGGCGAGGCGATCAATTAAGCCTTGGGGTAATTGCGCGGCGCGCATCTTAGCCTGAACAGAGGCAATGTCATAAACCACTCGCTGAAGACTAAAAATCCGCAAACTGTCATCATAAATCCCAAAAGCCGCCCGACTGTCGCTGTCCCTGGGCTGGCCAACAGAACCAGGGTTAATGATCACCCTATCAAAATTATCAATTAAGACCTCATCCCCTGCCCGCAAAGTCTGGGTGTCATAAAACCCGTCTTTTTTTCTAGCAAAATAACCTGGCCGGTGAGTGTGGCCAACAAAACAAAAGCTAGACTTCATGAGCTCAAAACTAGGCAGTGCTTCTGACAGGCTCAAAATATATTCATTGACCGGATCACGCAAACTCCCGTGGACATAGACAAAATCAGCCAGCGCAGCCAAAGCTGGCAAGCTTTTTAAAAATTCCTGATTTTCAGGGCTGATAACTTGCCTAGTCCAATCAATTGCTGCCTTGGCATTCTTGTTGAACCATTCAGTAGATAGTTCTCCCAACAAGGCCTTTTCATGATTGCCAGCTAGCATTGGTATCCCTAACGCTCTAAGCCTTTCCACGCACTCGTTGGGACTCGGGCCATAACCAACTACATCTCCTAAGCAAATAATCTGGTCAACTTTTAAGCTGGCCAAAACAGCCTCCAGTGCCTCCAAGTTACTATGAATATCTGATATAATCCCATATAACATAAAACAATGATATATCAGCAGCGGGCTTACCGCAACTATGTCAAAGCTAATGATTTGATCAAATTTGAGGTGATTGAAGAAGAATCTGACCTGCTGATCCTGGCCCAAAAGAATCTTTATGAGAAAGCCCTGGGCTTGATCCTAAAATACCGCACTGAGATCAAAGATTATTTTAAGCTTGACCCGCAGTTTGAAAAAAGTTTCTCACCCCTGCGGCCCAAACGCCAAGCCCCAGCTATTGTTAAAGCAATGGCCCAAGCTGCCAAAAGGGTTGGCGTTGGTCCCATGGCCGCAGTAGCGGGGACGCTGGCCGAGTTTGTGGGCCAGGCGCTTTTACCTGACAGCGAAGAATTAATTGTGGAAAACGGTGGGGATATTTTTTTGAAGATCAAGCAAGTCCGCCAGGTCAGGGTTTTTGCTGGGACCTCACCCCTTTCTGGAAAAATCGCCCTTGAGCTTGAACCGCAAGCTAAACCTTTTTCTGTTTGCACTTCTTCCGGCACAGCTGGCCGCGCCTTAAGCTTTGGCAAGGCTGATGCAGTGGTGGTGATTGCCGACCAGGCAAGTCTAGCCGATGCCGCAGCTACTGCCATTGGCAATGTGGTCAAAGATATTTCTGACCTTGAACAAGGGTTGCAATTAGCCAAAAAAATCCGCGGACTTAATGGCGTTTTGATCATTAAAGATGATCAATTAGGCGCATTGGGAAAAATAAAGATCGTGCCACGTTAATTAAATTATGTGCGGAGTAATAATAAAAACAATCTCGGTCTTAGTTTTTTCTACGGTGGTATTTTGGAATAGGTAACCCAAGAGCGGCAAATCCCCAAGGAGCGGCAGTTTAGCCAGGTTGTTCCGGTCAGATTCAGAGATCAAGCCTCCCACCACAATGCTTTCGCCATCTTTGACCCGCAAGGTCGACTGGGCATTGCGCGTGGTAATCACTGGAAAATCACCGGCTGAAGTTGTCCGCCATTCAGAGATAGAAGAAACCTCGGGCTGGATGTGGGCAGTGATCAAACCGTTCTCAACCATCAGCGGCGTAATTTTTAATTTGACCCCGGCATCAAGATAGTCAACTGTCCACTGCGTGGCCGACGAACCAGAGGTGACCGGCACAGCATAAGGGATACGGCTGCCGATATTAATTTCAGCCTCATGGCCATCAAGCGCAGCGATTTTTGGCGCGGCCACAACTTTAGCCTGGCCGCTACTAATCAATCCATTTAAGGTTGTGATTAGATCATTGGCTAAGTTGGTCCGTCCGGTATTTTTGTCAGTTAAAAAGCCAAAGGTCCCAGCTGGGCTGCCAAGGCTTAGTCCAAGTTTTAAAGAGTCGCTCTGGGCAATCTCCACCACCTTAGTCTCTATAAGCACCTGGGGCTCTGGTTGGTCAATTGAAACGAGAAGCTTCTCTGCCTCAAGCAAAGCCCGCTCATCACCTTGCAGAACCAAAGAGCTGGCAGCCTGGCCAGCGCTGGTCTTAATGGTTGGCAGGACTTTGCTAAAGATCAAGCTGGCTTTTTCCGCAGTCAAGAATTTAAGCTGCCATGTTTCTGTTTTGCCTAATTGAACCATTTCTGGCAAACAAGAAATATACAGGATCTTCCCTCGGCGTTCATAAGCAATCCCGTTGCTGATCAAAAGCTGATCAATCGTTGTATCTAGCTCAGCATTTTTCAGATGCAGGGAGGCCCGTCGGCTTTGCAAGCTGCCCTTGTCCCCACTGACCACCACGTCGCAACCAGCTTCTTGCGCCAGGGCCTCCACCACATCCATGACTGCTGCTTCTTTAAAATTAATTTCCGCCACGACTTTAGCCAAAACAGCTAAACTCAAAGACCAAGAAAGCATTAGACAAATCAATAATCTCATTTGCTTGACTCCTTTTTCGCTAAAACAACCTGCTCTGGCAGAATAGCCACAATTTCATAGCCCAGTAAAACATCATGAATCTTGGCGCAAAGCCCTTGGCCAGCCAGATCAAATAATACCCGCTGACGACCGATAATCCCTGACACTGACAAGTATTTACCAGCCAAAAGACACGGCTCTGCCCCTAGCAATAACAACAGTTGCCCTGGCTCCTTGTCATAAACATAAACAGCTTCAGGAGAAACACTGGCTGACACTTCTTCAGTTGGTTCTGGTTCAATTGGAGCGGTAACAATTGGCGCTGGTTTTTGCGGCGCGCACGCGGTAGTAATCAAGGTAAGAAAACTTAACAAGAAGATGATTTTAAGGTTCATGCAATTGAAACAGCAAGGTTATTGCCATCTTAACTGACAACTGACAACCAACAATACGCTCGCTGCGCTCGCTCCAACTTTTTGTTGTAATTATTATAAATAGTAGTTGTAAGTTGTAGTCCCGCCAGAAACGGGGCGTGTTGCTAGTTAAGATGTCGTAATTACGACACTAGACCAACTTAAAAAAGCCAAAAAAGCGAAAAGAGGTAAATTACAATAATAAGTACAGCTGGCAACTGGCTGCGCGAGCCTTTTCTCATGGCTAGATAAAAAATCCCCATTAGCAATGCCCCTATCAGCGCAACATAAAGCATGGCTGGGCTAACCGCAGAATATAACGAGCCCTGACGATAAAGAACATCGACTAAGAAGATCAGGGAAACATCAAAAACATTGCTCCCGACTAAATTTCCAATGCTCATGCCAACCTGTCCCAGCCTTAACGCAGAAAAAGAGACAGTTAGCTCAGGCAAAGTCGTGGCAATCGCCAAAAATAAGACCGCAACAAAGGTCTTGCCCCAGCCCATCACCGTTACAATCTCCGCGCCAATAAAAGGGAGCCAACAACCAGCAAGGACCACTACCCCAGCCGCCACTCCAAGTACAACATATATCCTGGTCAAACTAAGGTCAGCATAAATTTTCTCCGCTCCCCCATCATCCCCATCACGGTGTTGCTGCAAGAGATAAAGAGAGACAAGATAAACCACTAAGATAATTACCGAGAAGACAGAAATCCCCCAAAGAGAAAAATCAAGACCGAGCCGGCCAGCAAAAAACGCGGCAGCCACTAGCAGTAAGATGATCGTCCCAAACAAGGTTGAGTAAAGGTTCCCCTTTTTAGGCGCTGAAAAAAACGTGTCTTTTTTGAAAAACCCCCAAATCAAGCCGAGCAGGGCCAGGCTAAACATATTCATCATGCACGCGCCCAGCAAATCACCAATTGCCAGGTCAGGCAAATGGGTCAGCGTAACTGCGGAAATACTATTGGCCAGCTCAGGCAAAGAGGTGACAGCTGCTAAAAGGACCAAGCCAACCCAGGCCCGGCACAGGCCGGTTTTTTCAGCTAGCGCGTCACCATACTTGGTCAGCTTGTAACCTGCCCCAAAAATTGCTAAAGCACAGATCAGAAATTTTAGCCAAACCAGCAGCATCAATTTGTTTCCTGACCCGAAAATCCCGCAAATATAGTGGTGGTTGGGATCTCAGGCACGCCAGCCCGTACGGTCAAAAGAAAATAATGGGTCGTTGTCTCACCACTGGCCACAGTTACTTCAGCAGAAGCAGACTCGTAAATTGGGGTCACATCAGTATAGATCTCATAATCGCCAGGTGGCACATTGGCAATTGAATAATGGCCAGTGGGATCAGTACTGTCAACATAACTGGTCCCTCGCACTCGCACGGCAACACTGTCAACCCCAGAGGTGTCTCTTTCGCCAGTAACCTTGCCGGCAATCCAACCATTAGCAGTCACAGTCACAGCTGCCTGACCAGTAACAGTCCCAGCAGTGGCAATAACATAACCTGTCCCAGCAGTGGACCCAGCAACATACAAGCCGGTTGAAACCGAAATAGTCCCAATATTACCGGAAACACTCCAAGTAGGGCTGGCCTGGGACAACGTACCCGAGGAACTCTGGAACACAGCAGTAAAGGCCTGGCTCTGTCTAACACCTACGGTCACACTAGCCGGAGAAAGAGACAAACCACCCAAACTGCTGGTAATATCACCACAACCCGCCAGCAATAACAGATTAAAGAAGATAAATAATGGGATTACAATAAAATGGCGCGGCCAGATATTCTTTGAACATCTTACGCCTGAGGCGCATCCGCCTTTGGTGGAGTCATTTGTCATTTGACACCAACTGCCCATTGGTGACCACAAATTTACCGCCAACAACGGTAAACAACACCTTGCCATAAAGTGCCCTTCCAGCAAACGGGGTATTATGACTCTTCGAAGCAAACTCACTAGGCTCAACCTTAATCTGGACCCGTGGGTCAACAATCACAACATCAGCCTCTGCCCCAACCATAAGCGTGCCTTTGTCTAATTTTAAGCGGCGAGCCGGAACCAGGGTCAATTTCTCGATGGCCTGGGACAAGCTCAATATCTTAGTATTCACTAATTCTGTTAAAACAAGCGGCAAGGCTGTTTCTAAACCAACCATACCAAAGGCAGCTGAGTTAAACTCAATGTCCTTTAATTCAATATTATGAGGGGCATGGTCAGTGGCAATAATATCAATTGTCCCGTCTTTCAACCCTCTTTTGATCGCTTTAACATCAGCCTCAGTGCGCAGTGGCGGATTGACTTTGGCATTGGTATTATAATTGTTTACCGCTGCTTCAGTTAAGGTAAAATAATGTGGGCAGGTTTCGCAAGTAACAGAGATCCCCTGCTTTTTAGCCTGACGGACCAAATCAACAGAACGGGCGGTGGAAATATGCGCAATATGAAGGCTGCCGCCATATTCTTTGACCAGCCTAATATCTCGCGCCACCATTAACTCTTCTGCCAAAGCAGGGATCCCTGGCAATCCCATTGCCGTGGACAAAGCTCCTTCGTTCATCACCCCATCCTTAGCCAAATTCGCCTCTTCGCAATGAGCAATAATCGGTACGCCAAACTGCCGACTATACTCAAGGGCCAGGCGCATTATCCTGGCATCCATGATTGGCCGGCCATCATCAGAAAAAGCAACTGCCCCAGCCTGTAAATTAAGCCCCATCTCTGCAAGCAACTCGCCGCGCAATCCCTTAGTAACCGCGGCAATAGGATAAACATTGACCACGCCTTGGGAAGCTGCTTTGTCTTTTATGTAGCGCACAACCGCTGGGGAATCGGCTGGCGGGTTAGTATTAGCCATGCAACAGATTGAGGTAAAACCACCCTTGGCCGCAGCCTTTGTCCCAGTAGCAATAGTTTCTTTTTCTGACTGGCCTGGATCCCTTAAGTGAGTATGCAAATCAACCAAACCAGGCAAGACCAAAAGCCCAATGGCATTGATAATTTTAGCCCCGGAAACCCTGATCGTTTTCGCAATCTTGGCAATTTTTCCATCAACAATTAAAATATCCATGATTGCTGAAATTTTCTGCGCTGGATCAACCACCAAGCCATTTTTTATAATAATTTTAGCCATTAAATTTTAATCTTTTTTCTAACCTGGGTTAATATACCCCTAAGGCCCCGGCTTTTGACCTTGTTTTTGTCTTCGGTCTGGATATGACTTAAGGCTTGCATGGCTGCCCGCTGTTCAGCCTCTTTCTTATTTCCACCCCGGCCGCGGCCGTAAATCTGGCCCTTGATCTTAACCTCCATCCAAAAAACGCGGCGGTGCCTGGGACCAGTCTCTTTTGCTACCCGATAGCAAGGCAGCTCGCGACAATGCTTTTGCGCATATTCTTGCAAGGCAGATTTATAATCACTAATATAACCTTCTTTTGAGGTCTTTTCGATTTCCGAGTTCAATAAGCCCAAGATCATTTCTCGGGATTTGCCCAGGCCAGCATCCAAGAAAACCGCGCCAATCAAGGCCTCAAAAACATTGGCCAGATTGGACTTGCGCCGCATCCCGCCGGTTTTTTTCTCATTAACGCTTAGCAAAAGATAACGGCCCAACATAAGCTTGCGACTAATCGTAGCCAAGGTGTCGTCGGAAATAACCGAAGCCCTGATCTTAGTTAACTCGCCTTCCGCTCGACTTGGAAATTTATGGTATAAATACTCACTAACCACTAATTTCAAGATCGCATCGCCTAAGAATTCTAAACGCTCATTGTCCGGCACTTTTTGCTCATTACCGTACGAACTGTGAGTTAAGGCTTGATTAAGCAAAGGCTTATTTATAAATGAGGTGCCAACCTTGGCTTCGCACTCTTTGAGCTCTATTTCTCGTTGGGGAGATATATCTACCATTTGACAATGTATTTTACATTATATAGAATACAAATTCAAGCAAAACAGGAGGTAAAAAATGGCCATTCTCTCACCGATCATGAACTTTATTGTTGATCGAGAGGTCGGATTTCCTACCCCGTCTGAAAAAGAAAAACTAAGCACAGCCCTAAGACGTTACCGCTACTTGCTCTCACAACACCCCAAACGCTCCGATGCCCCAGAGATCATGTTTGGCATTGCCGACCTATTGGTTGGGCAGGGCAACCCAGGAGATCACCTCGAGGCCATGAAACTTTATGATCAGATCCTGCTCCGCAATATTCCCGAGTATTTAAAGGGGCGAGCAATTATCGGCAAGGCTGAACTGCTGATCGGCCAGCCCGAAGAATTTGATAATGCTATCTCCCTGTGCGACCAGGCCCGCAAGCTGCTAGGCAAGGACGTCTCTGATTTCTTTGCCGCCAAGACCTTTGTGGTTGAGGCCGAGCTGCTACTAGCCCGCGGCCACAAAGGAGATTGGGCCCAAGCCCTGGGCCTGATCAATAAGATTGTCAATGAAAAAGATGTACACTGGTACTTTAAAGGCCGGGCTTTGTTAGCCAAGTCTGAAATGCTTCTGTACCGCAGCCCCGAAGACCTGGGCGCTAGCCTTAAATTGTGCAACTTTGCCTTGGTCCAGTTAAAAAACCGTCCTGATGACTATTTTACGAATAAAGGCGAGGTCTTAAGGGGAGAGATCCTGATTCGGCGCGCTAATTTGGGGGATTTTAAACGGGCGCAGGACTGTTTCTCCCAAGTCATTAAAATGTCGCTGGCCTTTCAAGATTTATTAGTGCGCGCCAAGCTTGACTTGGCTGACCTTGTTCCAACTGTTAAGGCCGAAAAATTAATCCAAGAGGTTAAACTGATGGGAGAGCTGCCCAGCTACTTGAGCGAAAAAGCTAAGATTTTAGCCGAGGCAGTCAAGAACAAGACAACTCTACGTTCAACTGCAGCCGCTAAAATGAAAGCTAAAAAACAGGCGCAAAAAATAGCTAGAAAAGGAAAGCGTAAAAAAAGAAAATGATTACTTCTCCTAATGTTCCCCAGCAAACTATCGCTGAAAAAATTCTCTCTACTCATGCAGGAAAACTTGCCCGGGCAGGCGACATTGTTATTGCCAACCTTGATTATCTGATCGGCCAAGACGGCACCTCCGGCGTAGCCATTGACTCATTTCGCAAGTTGGGGGTTAAAAAGGTCTTTGATCCAAACAAGATCGCAATTATTATTGACCACAGCTCGCCCTCTCCTAACAAAGGGGTCAGCGATATCCACCAAAAGATCCGTGAGTTCCAAAAAGAGCAAGGGTTCAAGCTCTACGATATCGGCTGCGGGGTTTGCCACCAAATTACCCCAGAACAAGGGCACGCAGTCCCAGGTGATTTAATTATCGGCGCGGATTCTCACACCTGTACTTACGGCGCGATCAATGTTTTTTCAACTGGGATTGGCTCAACTGACCTAGCCGCAGGTTGGGCCAGTGGTAAGCTTTGGTTTAAAGTGCCAGAAACATTAAAAGTTATTTACAATGGCAAATTGCCCAAGGGTGTCTTTTCAAAAGATTTAATTTTAAAGCTGATTGGGGATATCACGGCCGACGGCGCTACCTACCTGACCCTGGAAATCTATGGCGACGCTATTTCCGCCATGCCTGTTGACGCCCGTTTTACAATTTCCAACATGGCGATCGAGTGCGGGGCCAAAGCCGGGTTGATGGAGGCTGATAAAAAGGCTTTAGACTGGGTCAAGCAACATGCCAAAAGAACACCAAAGCCTGTGAGCGCTGATAAAGAGGCTAAATACGCTAAAACAGTTGAGATTGATATTACCAAGCTAGAACCACAGATTGCTAAACCGCACACCGTTGATAATGTGGCGTCAGTCTCACAAATTGGTGATATTCCTGTTGCGCAAGGTTTGATCGGCACTTGCACCAATGGCCGGTTAGAAGATTTCCAAATCTCGGCCAAGATCTTAAAAGGCAAAAAAGTCAAAGAGGGCTGCCGCTTGATCATTGCCCCTGCTTCGAAAACCATTTTACTCGACATGATCAAAGATGGTACTTATCAAACACTATTAGAAGCTGGCGCGATTGCGGTTACCCCTGGCTGCGGGCCATGCGTAGGCACTCACAACGGTGTTCCCTCTGATGGCGAAAACGTCATCTCAACTGCTAACCGCAACTTTAAAGGGAGGATGGGTAACCCCAACTCCTTTATTTACCTTGGCTCCCCAGCGACTGTGGCTGCCTCGATGATCGAAGGCAAAATTGCGGATGCGAGGAAATATTGTTAGGAAAGAAAAGCCGATAGCCGATTCCCAAAAACAGCTTTTCTGCTTTTCGGCTTTTCGGATATCGGATATCTTCCCAAAAAAAATGAAATTTCAGTCAAAATGTAACGATAGATATATAGGAAGGTCAAGTTATGCGTTTTGGTTCCATACTACGAACTAATATAGAGCTTAAACAATTAGTGCCAAGGCCAGTCAGTGCCTTTTTTAAAAAAGAGGAAGATCTGGTTTACAAAATCCCAATCTCAATTTTCAGTCTGCTCTTTGTCGTTGGGGCATTTGCTTTTAATGAACAAGATCATCAACTCGAGGGTATTATATCTGGGGCAGCAGCCCTGTTCCTGATTTCAATAACTCAAGGTTTGATTAAAAACGAGCCAAAACCTCCCTTATAGAATGAGCAAAAATTGTCTTGATCCCTGGTTGGTTTAGTTTTGACCTTGGCATAATTATTTCATTAAAGCCGAGCTTCTCAGCCTCTCTCACCCGCTGCTCCACTTGAGTAACAGACCGGACCTCGCCAGCTAATCCAATCTCGCCAAAGGCAAGGGTTTTTGAATCAATTGGTTTATTTTTAAAACAAGAAGCAATGGCCAAGGCAATTGGTAAGTCCATTGCCGGCTCAAAAACCTTGACCCCACCAGCTGCACTAATATAGATATCAGCATTAGCCAGTTTTAAGCCGCACTGACGCTCAAGGACAGCAATAATCATGACTGCCCGATTGTAGTCTACCCCAGAAGTTTTGCGGGTTGGGTATGGCATTTTAGTTGGGACAACCAAGGCTTGAATTTCAACTAAAAGCGGCCTGGTCCCCTCAATCGCAGCAGAGACAACAGAGCCCGGAGCATCAATAGGCCGCTCAGACAAAAAGACCTCTGAAGGATTTGCCACTTCAATCAACCCTTTATCTTTCATCTCAAAGATACCAACCTCATCAGTTGAGCCAAAACGGTTTTTATTGGCCCGCAAGATCCGATATTGCCGGTGGCGCTCCCCCTCAAAATATAAAACCGTGTCCACCATATGTTCTAATATTCTTGGGCCAGCAATATTCCCCTCTTTGGTAACGTGGCCAACAATAAAGATCGGAATGCCCAAGGACTTCGCGATCCCGACCAAATAATTGGCACTCTCCCTGACCTGGGCCACAGAACCAGGAGCTGAAGAGAGATCTTCGCGTGACATGGTTTGGATTGAATCAATCACCACAAACTCTGGCCGGCTCTCAGCAATCGCTTTTTCAATGGCAAATATATTAGTCTCTGGATAGAGTAAGAGGTTTTCAGAAAGCGTCCCTAGCCTTTCTGCCCGCAGTCTAATTTGTTTGGCAGATTCTTCGCCACTAACGTAGAGGACTTTTTCTTTTTTGGAGAGGCTCTCCGCAATCTGGAGCATCAGCGTAGACTTGCCAATCCCAGGCTCACCTGAAACTAACACTACTGACCCAGCCACAATCCCACCACCCAGCACTCTGTCAACCTCAGCAATATTTGAGCTCACCCGCGCCTCACTCTTGTAATCAACCTTAGTAATCGAAATTGGAGATTTGATATTCGAGATTCGAGATTCGGATTTATTTCGAATTTCGGTTTTTGAATTTTGAATCTCTTCTTCAACTAGGCTGTTCCACTCTTCACACGACGGACACTGGCCGCTCCAGCGCGGAAAACTCTGGCCACAAGAGGAGCAAACAAAAATGGTTTCAGCTTTAACCATAACGCAATTCTAGCGCAAGAGCAAGGCGCGTTCAATCTCTGAAAGCTCGCGACAGCTGCCAACCTTAAGGGCCCCGAGTTCTAAACTGGCTAGCCTGACCCTTTTAAGACGATAAACCTTATAACCAAAATTTTCAAGCATCCGCCTGATTTGGCGGTTTTTCCCTTCGCGCAAAATAAAACGGTAAGTTTTACCTTTGATCAACTCCACCTTAACTGGCTTGGCCCTCTCCCCTAGAATAACCACCCCACCCTGGTAGCGGTCAATGATCGCCCGGGTAATTGGTCGATCAATTAAAACCTCATACTCTTTCTCGTGGTCAAATTTTGGAGCGGTTAAACGATGGGCCAACACCCCATCATTAGTAAAGAAGAGCAACCCCTCTGACTCTTTATCAAGTCGGCCAACTGGATTTAAATGTTTAAACTCTGGCGGCAAAAGGACTCGCCCCTCTTTTTCACCTTTTTGCGGTAAATTGGTGACATAACCAGCTGGTTTATTCAGCATTACATAGAGAAAGCCAGCTTGTTCCTGCTGAGCTTGAGGTGTTAGTTCAACCTGATCTGTCACTGGATCGATTTTGGTCCCCAGCTCAGTCACCACCTGACCATTAACCATGATCCAACCGTTCTTAATATATTCCTCAGCCTTGTGGCGGGAGGCTATCCCTTTTTCAGAGCAGTATTTTTGCAGACGGATTTTGGGCATGGAAAGATTATAACACTTTTCTCCCTTCTGCCACGCGGGTTTGATTGTTTGTTTGAAGTTTATTCGCTAACACCCCCTCTGCCTCTCCGTCTGTGGCGGATCGGCATCTCCCCCTTAGTAAGGGGGAGAAAAGGGAAAGACATAAATGACAAAACTATATAATCGTAGAAAAGATACATTAAAGAGGCAGCTGCTGTGAGCCAGGGCAACAAAAGCTGAAAAGATATTGTAGGAGCGGATCAGGCAAAAGCAGATCAAAGGGATAAAATTCAGGCGGCAATACAAGCATTATGGGCTTTGTGCTTGATTTTTACTCTCCAGATATTAGGCTAGCCATTGAAATTGACGGCGGCTATCATCAAAATCCAGATCAAATTGATTACGACAAAGCTAGGCAGAAGCGTCAGCCGACTTCTTCACACTCACAGTTTTCTTTACAGCAACCTTTCCTTTCGCCCCAGAAAAAACAATCTTATCCTTATCAACCTTCAAAGTGATCTTGCTGCCAAAACCAAAGCGGCCCCGCAAAACCTCTTCAGAAAGTGGGTCCTCGATAAATTCCTGGATCGCGCGGCGCAATGGCCGAGCACCTAATTTCGGATCATAGCCCTGGTCAACCAAAAACTCCCTGACCTTATCATTGGTCTTAAGCACGATCCCCTTTTCTGTTAGCCGCTTGTTGATATCAACCAACATGATCTCAACAATCGACACCAGGTCTTCTTTGGAAAGCGGCCGAAACACAACCTTTTCATCGACCCGGTTCAAGAATTCAGGCTTGAAATGTTTTTTAAGCTCGTCCATCACCGTATCCTTCATCCGGGCATACGTGGCCTTGGCATCATTGCTGGTTACAAAGCCCATAGAGGTCTCTTTTTGGATAAACTCAGCTCCCACATTGCTGGTCATGATCACCACAGTGTTTTTAAAATCTATCTTGCGGCCTTGAGAATCAGTAATATGGCCTTCTTCTAAGATTTGCAGCATAATGTTCATCACATTGTGATGAGCTTTTTCAATTTCATCAAATAAGACCACAGAATGGGGCTTGCGCCTGATCTGCTCTGTCAATTGACCTCCCTCGCCAAACCCAACGTATCCAGGCGGTGAACCCACTAACCTAGACACGCTGTGCTGCTCTAAGAACTCTGACATATCCACCCGCACCATTGCCTCAATATCGCCAAACATAAATTCAGCGACCCGCTTGGCCAGCTCGGTCTTGCCCACGCCTGACGGGCCCAAGAAAATAAAAGAGCCAATCGGCCGATTGGGATCTTTGAGTCCAGCCCTGGCGCGACGGATTGATTTTGCCAGCACAGCCACGGCCTCATCTTGGCCAATGATCCGCTGTTTTAGCTCGCCTTCCATTTTGAGCAAACGCTCAGTCTCTGCCGCTGTCAGCTGGGTCACCGGCACCCCGGTCCAAACAGAAACAACCTGCGCAATAACCTCTGAATTAACCTCTGGATAGCCCTCACGCGAGATCAGCCCGCTCATCTTTTTTGAAATAGCTTCGTATTGCACCAGCAAAGTCTCTTCTTTGTCACGCAACTCTGCCGCCAGTTCAAACTCTTGCTTTTCCGCAGCTTTGTTCTTATCACCCTTAACCTGCTCGATCTGCTTCATGATCTCAACCAGCTCTGGCGGGGCAACCGAGGAGCGCAGCATTACTTTTGAGGCTGCCTCATCAATCAAATCAATCGCCTTATCAGGTAGCTGCCGGTCAGCAATATAACGGGCTGACAGCCTAGCGGCCGACACTAAAGCATCATCAGTAATCTTAACTTTGTGAAAGTCTTCGTAACGTTCCCTTAATCCTTTTAGTATTTCAATAGTATCCTGGGTCGAGGGCTCGTCCACCATCACAGACTGAAAACGGCGCTCGAGTGCCGGGTCAGACTCGATCTTTTTACGGAACTCATCAATGGTCGTCGCGCCAATGCACTGCAGCTCACCGCGAGCCAGCACTGGTTTTAGAATATTAGCCGCGTCCATGGCGCCTTCGGCTGCCCCAGCCCCAATCAAGGTATGAAGTTCATCTATGAATAAGATCAACTCGCCGTCTTGCATGACCTCAGTCACAACCTTTTTCATCCGTTCTTCAAACTCACCGCGATAACGAGTGCCTGCGATCATAAGGCCCAAATCAAGGGTGACCAAGCGCTTGCGCAGCAAGGGCGGCGGGACATTGCCAATCACGATCCGCTGGGCCAAGCCCTCAACCACCGCAGTTTTGCCAACGCCAGCCTCACCGATTAAAACAGGGTTGTTCTTTTTGCGACGCGACAAGACCTGAGTCACCCGCTCAATCTCTTTGGCCCGGCCAATCACTGGATCAAGACGTTTCTCCCTAGCCATGGCAGTCAGATCACGACTAAAAGAATCAAGGACCGGGGTTTGACTAGCACGCGGTCCCCTTTTTTGAAAAGAGCTTACCTCGCCCAAAATTGTAATAATCCTATCCTTCACCGTGGCTGGACTTATCCCTAAAACTTCAAAAACCTCGCCAACAACGCCACCACTGTCCTTTAACATCCCCAGGAACAGGTGCTCTACCCCCACATAACTATGGCCCAGACTGCGGGCCTCATCCCAAGCCAGTTCAATCACGCGTTTGACTTGATTATTAAACGGAATCTCTAGTCCCAAACTCTTTTCAGCCCCTAAATTGATCAACTGTTCCTCAATCTCTTGCTTAATGGCCAAAGGATCAACCTTGAAAAATTCAAGGGTCCTGATAACCGTGACCTCTTTTTCCGCCAGCATACCCAATAACAAGTGTTCGGCCCCAACAAAAGAAGTTCCCAAACGCTTGGCCTCTTCTTGAGCCGCCATAATGACCCGAACAGCTTTTTCTGTAAATCTTTCAAACATTGCCATCTTAACAGCTATTATAGCAATTCGTTATTAGCGACGCAAGTTTTGGGCTGATTGGCCCGATAATACTAGTGGAGAAACGCATGGACAGTGACAACTCAAACAAAATCTTCAACAGCTTAGAGCTCGACGGTCTGATCTTTACGACCAATGGCAATATTTCTTTTACTGGGATAGAAGAAAACCCTTTTTATCTGGCCCAAAGCCCACTCTTGAAAAATATGGACGGGCTGTTAGAAGACGGAATGTCTCACCTCTTAAAGAAACTTAAAGGCTAATCATACGGTAGCGTAATAATAAAGGTCGTACCCTTGCCCCGCTGGCTTCTGACTTTGATCGAACCATTATGTTCTTCAACAATCCTTAAGGTAATGGGCAGCCCCATACCAGTCCCAGTCATTTTGGTCGTAAAGAAAGGGTCAAACAAACTTTTAAGGTTTTCCTCAGCAATTCCCTCCCCAGTATCTGTGACCTCAACAAAGACCACCTGAATTGGCTTATCTAACGCTCGTTCCTCGCCCCAAACCATTTCTTCGCCAACCTTGCGACCTTCCCGTTGCATCCGGCCCAAACGGATTACTTGGCCAACATCACTTTTAACAATCAGCTCGCCACCGCTTTGTCCCATGGCTTCAATGGCATTCTTAACAATATTGACCAACACTTGCTGGAGTTGACCGGCATCACCTTTGACCTTAGGTAGGGACGTGAGGTTTTTCGTGACCCGAACATTGTTTTTTTTGCACTCGCTCTCAAAAAGCAGCAAGACCTCGTCCAGCAAAGTATTAAGGTCAACCCTGCTTAACTCCGGCTTCATTGGCCGGCCAAACTTTAGTAGGCTCCCGGCAATGCGATTGATCCGTTCAATCTCATGCGGGACAATGGCTGAAAATTTCTTGCGGTATTCCGGGTCCTCCCACTTCTGTTCCAAGACCTGGGTAAAGGTCCGCACTGAAACCAAAGGGTTTTTTATCTCGTGGGCCATGCCAGCCGCCATTGTGCCAAGCGAGGCTAATTTTTCTGACAAGACCAAGCGCTCCTGGCTTTCACACAAGTCCTTGGTCATGGAATTAAAAGCTTTGGCTAGTTTTCCCATTTCGTCCAGGGAATCAACGGTTACGCGAGCTTTCAAATTTCCGCAGGCCAGCGCCTCAGTACCCTGGATCAGTTCTTTGATCGGCCGTTCAATTGAGTGGGCAAAAAATATTCCAACCAATGACGTGAGAATAATCCCCATAATAACAAATAGCAAGGAATTAGTTTCTAGCCGTCGCAGTTCAGCGTAAGCAGAAAAAAGCGGTTCCTGGACAACCATACCCCCAATCCCCTTAAGCGGCAAATAAGCACCAACCACCCAGTCCCCTAGTTCATCCTTAAATTGACCGTTGCCAGCTCGGCCAGCTAAAATTTGCCGCACCGCCTCGTTGGCCAACATTGACTCTCGCTGCAGCGCCCGTTTTTTGTCAGGATGCGCGATCAACTCCCCCTTGTCATTAACAAAGTAAGCTAGCCCCCCACTACCTACTCGCGACTCTTGAGCTAACTGCTGCAAACCAGCGGGCAATTGCTCTGCTGGCAACTTGCGTACATTGAAGGCCAGGTTGCTTGCCATTTGGGAATAGCCAGAAAAAATTGATTTTGACAGGGCTTGCTTGCTAATATTGATCGTGGCCAAGGTAGTTGTTTCAAAAAGAATCACAACTAAAAGCACAAAGATCAAAATCAATTTAAACAACATCCTAGTCCTAAAAAAACTCAAAGGGTGCTCGGCTTCAGGGGCAGTTGGCGGGATAAGCTCAGAGAGCAAAAATCCAACAAAGCTTAGCAAGACGCATAACCACGATAACATTAGACAGCTAGCTTGCGCCAAGCACAAATAGTAATAAGAAAAAAGCAGAGCCAAAAGGAGCAGCCCCGCTGAAGCCGCCAAATAAAAGGCTAAGACTCGCTGGCCTTGCTTGTTTTTCAAGGCTGACAAAAAAGCCGCTACCACTAAGGCAAAAACAATCAGCGAGAAAAAAGGCTTTAAGGGCAGATAACTGGCAAAGGAAACAATTGATTCGCTGACTCCTTCGCGATAGATCAAGCTGACAGGGGACTGGGCAATACAATAAATAAACCAACCACTGAGCAACGCCACGACCACATTAGTCAGCCGCAGTTTTTTAAGCTCGAACCTTTCAATTAAAAAGACCCAAAACAAAAACGCTGACACAGCTAAACTAAGATAAATACCCTTATGAACAAAGATCCTTTGCGAAAGATCAAACCCTGAATTAAACATCATTTGGGAAACGATCGTGGCCGCGACATAAACAAAGAAATTAACAAAGATGAACCCTAAGATGGCGTCCTTATTTTTTCTGGCAACAAAATACTGCTTTAAGAAGCCAATCCCGCCACCCAACATGATCCCGGCGGCAAAAATCTCAGTAAAAATACTAATAATCGTTAACGTACTCAGCATTAGTCAGCTACCTGCAATACTAAATCTTTATAAGTATACCCTCCCACATCATTGCTCACGCCCAAACGCGCTTTGTAAGCCCCGGGGTTAACAAAGTCTCCTAAGACAAATTGTAAGGAAAAAATATCATCGTTAGCAAAAAGATCGCCACCTAAGCCATCATTCCTTAAAGCAAGCAGGTCAACAAAGCCCAAGGCCCTTAGATCAATGGTTACGCTAACAACCCCAGCTGGCCCACCTGGATTATCGATTTTCACCTGCAAGGTGACCGTTTCATTATTTTGACTTTTAATCTTTTCTGGCAAAAATTTTGCCTCGCTAATTACCGGGACTTTGTCAATATCCACATTAGCCTTGGCTAACGCTAGCCAACCATCTTTATTCGCTACTGCCACCTGGATCTCTTTTGGCCCTAAGGAGATATCAGACGCAACCGTAGTCTGCAAAGTGTAAATACCATCTTCAGCCTTAGAATCGCCATAAAGGCCACTATCAATTAATCGCGCATCAGGCAAATTGCCAATCGCGGACAAATCCGCCCGTACCCCGGAAATATTTTTTAAACCGCTGGGGTCGTCAACAGAAGCAAAAATGCCCAGCACTGTCTTACCATCAGGCGGGACTCGATATGGCCGCGCCTGCACATAATTAATGGTTGGTGTCAGGTTACCGCGATTAACTTTAGAAATATCATAGCCAACTGTCCAAGAAAAAAGATCGCCCAGTTTTTTCTTCACAAAATCAGTCGCAGAAATAAACAAGACTGCGTCTTTCTTAGAAAGCTGTTTTGGCGTGGCCACGCTATTAGCCTCGGCCCTGGCCGCTGGACCAGTCAGCACCAAGCAACCTAAAAGGCTGCTTAACAAAAAGGTTTTTACGCACTGCTGCATATTTATTTTCTACCTTCCATCATTTTAAAGATTTGCTCGCCTTCAACCCGAGAGACAATCGCCTCGGGCCTAAAAGTCCCATCAGGAAAAGGTCGAAGCAAATTAAGTTGGCCCACTACTTTTATGTATGCTGCCAAGGGATGATCTTTGGGTACATCCGCGTAAACATCTCGGTCAACTGGCGGCAATTTGACCCCGGCCGCCTTTACAATCCAAGTTGCCAGCTCGCCGCGAGTAATCCCCGCATCCATCACTAAATCTTGGCCTGGCTTGATCTCAATCACGCCCATGGTCACTAGCTCTTCAACTTTTTCTTTGACCGGCCGCGGAGCCGCTAGCGCAACTTTGGCCTTACGTAAAACCTTGTATTTCCACATCTTCTTGTCGCCTTTGTATCGCGCCTCAGCCACAATCAAATTTTTGCCTAAATTAAGCGGGACAGTTGCCTTAAAATTCCCTGCCTCGTCAATATACGCCAGGGCATCATTGATATAAATTGCCACCCCAGGTTTGGCCTTGCCAAAAATTTCAATTTTGTCATCGTAGACTACAACTTCATCTTCGCCCAGAGAAATCTTTTCAATTGCGTTCTCTAAAATAAATTGTGGTTTTTGCAATTCTAACTTGCGTAGCAAGACCCAATCAGTTGGGAAATAAAGCAGTGACAAAGAAACGTAATGATCACCGCGTATCGGTTCACGGTAGCCAGCCAAATCAATCCCCCAGTTTTGGGCCCGCCAGCCTAAGCCAAAATTAAAATCACTGGTAACACCATTGAGCTGGAACTGCTGCATCAAACCAGCCCGCACAAAAAATTGCCGGTTCAGCCCGAGTTCGCCGCCAGCCCGCAACAAGGATCCTTTGCTAGCTGCACAAATTTCACCTGCCAAGAGCAGCTCCTTACCTTCCATAAAGATTGGCGAATCAATGTCCCCAATAACTTTGGCTGATCCGCCAAGTCTAAGCAGATCAGGTAATGGCTCGTCTCCCCCCACATCCCAATGGACCACGCCGCCACCCAAGGCACCCTGTTCGAGCAAGCTCTGCCAGGAAAGCCCAACTGTTGACCAATCTGTTGGCCGATACAAAACTCCCAAATCCAGGTCCCAACCAGCCGCGGAGCGATCAATCTGGCCCGTTTGCTGTAAGGTTTCGGTTAAGACTCCTTTAACGTTCAACCCCACGCCAACCCGTTGCCAAAAAGGCTTGTCGTACAAAGCAGGCAAAAAGGTTAATTTGGTCCCATAAGAAAGATAAACTACCCGACTGGTCGAAGTCGCCAGCCCTCCTGTGATCGGGATATCATTAATCTTGCGCGCCACTACTGCCAAACCAAGCGAGGCTCCATCACCATTGGGAAAGGCTTGGACAATGCTTAAATTCTCTGTATTGCGAAAAGACAAAGAAATCCCTTTGGTCCAAGCCAAGCCAGCTGGGTTATAAAAAGCAACATTAACATCATTCGTCAGACCAGAAAGCGCCCCACCCATGGCCACAGAGCGGCCACCACTTTCCACCAAAAGAGGATCAAGCCCCAGTTCAGCTAGATACGCTTGCGCCACTTGAGGAATAGCAAAAAAAGCAGCCAAAAAAAAGGCTGCGAAGATCTTTCTCATTTGTCGATATTTTAGCACACCATAAGGACAATGCAATATGATTTAAAATTCAAAGAACAACTATTTAGCCCTCACTCATTAAGCTTAGAAATCTCACCTGCTTTGCAAACTTCCCCTCGCCCTCTGAAAGAGGGAGACAGGGGGTGCCTAAACAGTTGCCTAAACAGTGAAATTTTTCTCTGTTTTTATCGATAATATTATATATAGTCAGAACCTCAAAAAAGACAAATTAAAAACCAAACATGGTAACTCTAGTTAAACTAACTAAACCCAAACAACCCAATCAGACCAGAGGGACCAAGAAACCTCTCTCCAAGGTCCCTCCATCGCCCTTCTCCCTTACCAATTATGTCAGTCCACCTCAAAAACCAAATTCTGACTATGGCCAGAGAGGTTCTCTCCTCTGCGGTATTGGAAGGTAAAAGGCTAGCACAGATTCGACTTTTAGGGGTGATTGGCCGTTTGGGAAATATGGACCTGTGTCTTAAGGAGTTTGAAAGAATTTTAAAATTTCATACTCATCATTCTGATTTTACAGCCCATGCTACGCAGCTGGGGGTGAAGCTAAAAACTTTTAAGGATCCTGTTTATCATTTTTCTGAGGCTGAGATCAAAAGAAGGATAGCCGAGGCAATCGGCATAACAGGAAACGTTCGTGGGAGTCGGCTCATTGCCTTGATGCTCGACGATAAAGAGGCCTCTGTTCGCCAAGCTGCGGCTGAAGCAGCTGGCAAGATTGGGGCCCGCCACCTGATTGATAAACTAAAGCAACTTACCATTCTCACTACTCAAGAATACCCTGAGGGAAGAGATCAATCTTTTGTCAGAAGTGCGGCAATTGAGGCCCTGATCCGAATGGGCCAACTGGATTATGTAATTGAGCGCTTCACCCAAGATGAGATTAATTATCAGACTAGTCATGAGCTCGAAATGTTAGCCCCTTTAGGTGAACCAAGGTTCATCCCTTCCCTCATTTCACTCTTGCGATTTGGGCTTGAAATTATCCCCACTCTACCAGCAACGCCACCCAAGACAGAAACACCACCCAGGGCGCCAGTCATTGAACTGCTCGCTGCTCTGCCACCAATTGAAAGGGCTAGGTTCTATGACTTTCTGTATAACCAAGGGATTACCAGACAAAGATGGGCTGGCGTTGCATCAGTGGATGAAATTATTACCCATTGGCTGACCAAAAAAAGACTAGACAAAACCCCTTCGCCAATCAACCTTGAGACCGGCAGACGAATCCTTGAAGCTTGCGAGCGCGACGTTGACCCAGCCACCATTGACCTGATCCTTAAAAAATGGGGCGAGCTGATTTCCTGATTTCTTGCTCACCTTTTAGCTTTATGATATATTTACAATATGTTTTTGAAATCTCTTATCCTGCGTGGCTTTAAAACTTTTGCCGACCAAACAGAAATTGTTTTTGCCGATGACTCAAGGATCACTGCCGTTGTTGGCCCTAACGGCTGTGGCAAGAGCAATTTAATGGATGCGACCCGCTGGGTTTTGGCAGAAGATAATCCGCGTGAGCTGCGGGTCGCCAACCTCTCCAATATAATTTTTGCCGGCACAGCCAGCCGCAAAGCCTTGTCCTTAGCCGAAGTTACCATGACCTTTGACAATTCAACCAATAAGTTCCCCCTGCCCTTTTCCGAGGTCGCAATCAAACGCCGCACTTTTCGCGAAGGTGAGAGCGAATTTTTTATCAATAAAAACTCCTGCCGGCTCAAAGACATTAAAGACTTGCTTTTGGATACCGGCCTAGGAGAAAGCACCTATTCCATCATTACCCAAGGCCAGGTTGACGCAATCCTTTCTAGTAAAGGCGAAGAGCGACGGGCAGTCTTTGAAGAGGCCGCCGGCATCAACAAATATAAGACCAGAAAAGAATCAGCCAAGAGAAAGCTCATCGCGGCCGAACAAAATATCTTACGCATTAGTGACCTTAAGGTTGAAGTGGCTGAGCACATCACTGTGCTTGAAGAACAAGCTAAGACCGCCCGGCACTATCTTGAAGTGCAAAATCAGGTCAAAGGGCTTGATCTGGGCCTTAGTAAACGGCTCTTGACCACTATCTTTGAAAAAAGGGACCACTTGACCGCAGAGCTGGAAAAGGCTAGGTCAAGCTCCCTGACCAAAAAACAAGCTGAGGACCAAGACCTAACTGAGCTAGACAACCTAAAAAATTCTCACCGAAAACTAGAGCAAGAAATTGACGTTTTGTTTCTCCAAATTAACGACGAAAAAAACGCGCGGCGCGATCTTGAGCTAGACCGCCGCTTTACTGAAAGCGAGCTGGGACGCAGCGAAAAATCGTTGGCCGTAGAACAAGCCAAGCTGGGCCAGCTCAAGGATAAGGTCGAGCTGCTGCAAAAAGAGCTGACCCAAGAAAAACAGGGTGTGGATTTGTCTGACACCCCCTTTGCCAAAACAGTTGAGGCTATTTTAGCCCAATTCTCTCAGCTAGTCACAGCTTTCTCAAAATACCTTAACGCCCTGGGCAAGAATATTCAGCTCAACCTTGTCATCGGCCGCTCACCAGAGAAAGAAGAAACGCTTAAGCTTAAGGTTGAAATGGTTCAAGAAGAGATCAAACGCACCCAACAGAACAAAGCACAGCTTGAAACAGCATTAAATGAACAGCGCCAGGGACTCGCTGACCTAAACGAAAAACTTAAAACAACCCAGCTCTCCGAAGAACACGATAAAACACTGCAACAAAAACGGCAGGACAAAGAAGCCTTGGTCAAAACCATTGCTGGGCTAGAAACTAAGATTAGAAAGCAAGACCAGCTGAAAAAAGAAGCACTAAGCACCGAGTCATCACTGGAAATTGCCTTGGCTAAACTGGACGGGGAGCTAGGCGGCATCAGGGAACGCTTATTTTTAGAATACAACCTTTCTTTGGAAGAGGTCGCAGCAACCAATTACGAAATCCCCAACATTGCTAAGGCCAAGAAAGAGATTGAGGAAGGCAAAGAAAAGCTGCGCTCGCTAGAACCAGTCAACCTGCTGGCCATTGATGAATTTGACAAAGCCAAAGAACGCCTCTCCTTTATCGACGCCCAGCTTAATGACCTCAGTTCAGCCCGCATCCATTTAGAGTCCTTGATCACAGAGCTTGACTCCAAAGCCGAGCAAACCTTTGTTGCTACTATGGCCCAGCTTTCGCAGGTTTTTTCAGAGACCTTTGCTAAATTATTTGTTGGTGGCGAAGCCAAGATCTCTCTGGCACCAGACGCCCCACCACTCGAAGCAGAGATTGATATTTCAGTTAGGCCCTCTGGCCGCAAATGGCTGCCCTTGCCCCTGCTGTCTGGCGGCGAGCGGTCCTTGTCAGCCATTGCCATCTTGTTTTCATTGTTAAAAATCCGGCCCAGTCCCTTTGTCTTTATGGATGAGGTGGACGCAGCCCTTGATGACGCTAACATCGGCCGATTTACTGAAATGCTTAAGGAATTTTCCAATCACAGCCAGATTATCGTCATCTCCCACAACAAAAGAACCATGGCGGTCGCAGATAATATTTACGGCGTAACCATGGAAGAGCCAGGAATCTCAAGGATTATCTCCATGAGGCTGGCTGAAACAACCAAATAAATTAAAAATGTCACATGATACGACAAAAAGGTTTCAAGGCTTCAAGGTTTCAAGGCTTCAAGGCAAACAAGTTTTACTGCTTTGCTTCTTGTCATTTGTCATTTGTACTAATGTTAAAGCAGATCCCCAACCCCTTTGGCCAAGCTTTGGCCTAGAAATCAATGATGCTATTGGTAATACCTCTCAGCAAAAGCCTCAAATTATTAATGCTGGCGATTCCAGTTATCTTGTTGTTTGGGAAGACGGCCGGGCTGGCTATGATGACCTTTACCTCCAAAAACTTGGGGCCAGCGGCCAGCCGCTCTGGCAAAAGGACGGGGTGGTGGTTTGTGACCAATCTGGCAATCAAAATTTTGCCCAGCTGATAAGTGACAACGCAGGCGGGGCAATTGTTGTTTGGCAAGACTATCGCAATGGCAATGCCGATATCCTGGCCCAACGCTTTGATCAAAGCGGCAATGCCCTTTGGGCAAACGGTGGCGTTTACGTTTGTTCTGCTTCGGCCGGCCAGTTTAACCCGCAAATCACTTCCGATGGCCAAGGTGGCGCGATCATTACCTGGCATGACTACCGCAATGCCATTGGCGAAGACATTTACGCTCAACGCCTTAATAGTGACGGCCAAATTTTATGGGAAAAAGATGGCGTGTCCATCGTGTCTGTCGCTGGCACCCAATGGTACCCTAAAATTGCTTCAGATAATGCTGGCGGGGCAATTATTGTTTGGTCAGACAGCCGGACCAGCTCAAGCGACAAGAACATTTTTGCCCAAAGGATCAATAGCCAAGGAATATCCCTGTGGCAAAAAGACGGCCTGCCTGTTTGCTCGACTGCTAATAACCAAGAGTCACCAAATCTTATTGTGGCCGACGACCAAATTATAATCGCTTGGAATGACGCCCGCTCTGGCAACAATGATGTTTACGCCCAGAAACTTGACCTTAACGGCTCTGTCCAATGGGCAGCTGATGGTGTGGCTTTGTGTTCTTTCCCCTATCCTCAAGAGAACCCAGCCATTGCTAGCGATGGCAACGGCGGGGCCATTGCGGTTTGGACTGATAGCCGCACAGAAAAGGCTAATCTCTATGCCCAACGCATCTCTGATAGTGGCAATATCCTTTGGGCCGAGAACGGGATTCCTGTGGCTGCTTCGCTAAACCAACAAGGCGCACCGCTCATAAAAAAAGCCAGCCCAGATGACTGGCTCATTGTTTGGGAAGAAGATCACCCCTGGCGGCAAAAAAAAGATCTCCTCGGACAAAAGATCAACAGCGCTGGCACGCGCCTTTGGGGCAGTGGCCAGCCAATTGTTGAGGCTAATCAAAACCAAGAATCGCCCTCCCTGACCGCCTCAGCCTCAGGGGAATTAGTCGTAGTCTGGCAAGATAAGCGTTTTGGCAATACTGATCTGTATGCCCAAAAAATCAACCTTAACGGCAACCGACTCTGGGGCAAAGACGGGCAACTTGTTTGCAATGCCCAGGGCTCGGTCTTTCAGCAAAAAATCACGCCTTGTTTTAACAATAAGGGTCGGGTCTTGTTGGCTTTTGAGGATGGGCGTTTTGGGTTTTCTAATATCTACCTCCAACAAATCACGCCGCTCGGCCAGCTTGTTTGGGGCCCTGCTGGTCTGGCCGTAGCCAAAGTTGAGGCTGATCAAATTGACCCTTGCCTGGTCGCTGACAGCAAAGGCGGGACAATTATTGCTTGGACTGACTTTCGACAGGTTGGATATCCTTTGATTAGGGCTCAACGCATTACTGCGCAAGGCAAAAACGCCTGGACAAGTAGTTTGCCTGTCGCGCCAAGCACAGCCAGCCAGGAAAAACCTCAGATTATTTCCGACTCAGCTGGCGGAGCAATCATTGCCTGGCAAGACGAACGTGATGTTTTAAGCCAAATAGATTTATATGCGCAACGCATCTCTGAGCAGGGAAAATTGCTGTGGGGGCCAAAAGGCAAGATCATTATCTCAGAAAACGGCCAACAAGTTGATTTTGCCATGATACCAGATAACAACAACGGGGCGTTTTTTATCTGGACCGATTACCGGCTTGGCGATCGCAACCCAGATATTTACGCGCAGCGAATTAACTCTAAAGGCGATCCCCTGTGGGCGAAAGACGGCGTCATAGTCTGCGGAGCCCCGGACATTCAGCGTTTGCCGCGGCTCGTGGCTGACGGCTCAGGCGGCATTATTGTTTCTTGGACCGATAAGGGTGGCGGCAGCTATGACATTTACGCCCAACGGCTGGATAGCAGAGGCCAATTTATTTGGGCCAAAGACGGGATTGCCATTAATCAGCTAAGCCGCACCCAACAAAATTCGTTCTTTGGCAATAAAAAGATCTTGGTCTGGGAAGACTACCGCCTGGGCAATTGGGACCTTTATGCCGCCGCAGTTTCAAGTGCCGGAAAACTCCTGTGGGGAGAGGATGGCGTCCCAATTGTTACTGCTACCCAAACGCAATACGCCCCGCAGTTGGCCCCTCTTAATGACGGCAGCGTTATTGTTGCCTGGGAAGATTATCGCTGTGGTAAATACTATGAGCTGTATTTTCAAAAGATCAACCTTCAAGGCGAAGTCAGTTGGACAGAAAACGGCCGGAAAAACAAGAGCCGTGATGGCGGCAGAGCCCCTAGGGTCCTAGCCCCAAATAGTGATCATACTTTTTATCTTTTCTGGGAAGACTACACCAACGGCGGCCGCGCCATCTACGGCCAGCGTTATTTAATTAATTAAGCTTTACCCGCTTTTTTCTTTAGCTCTTTCGCCTTATCTATATTTTCCCACGGTAGGTCAAGATCTAATCTGCCAAAATGGCCATAAGCAGCCACTTGTTTATAAAGCGGTCGACGCAATTCTAAGTGCTTAATGATCATCCCTGGCCGCAGGTCAAAAGTTTCTTCAATAAGATTGGCGATGGCCAGCTCGTCCATCTTGCCTGTGCCAAAGGTGTCAACCATAACAGATGTTGGCCGAGCAATGCCAATGGCGTAAGAGATCTGGATCTCACATTTACTAGCTAACCCCGCGGCAACTACGTTTTTTGCTACCCACCTAGCAGCATAGGTACCGGAACGGTCAACCTTGGTCGGGTCTTTGCCAGAAAAAGCGCCACCACCATGGCGCGAGTAGCCACCGTAAGTATCAACAATTATTTTTCTGCCAGTCACTCCGGAATCACCTTGCGGCCCGCCAATCACAAATCGGCCAGTTGGATTAACATAATACTTAATTTTGTCAGTCACCATCTCTGGCGGCAGAGTTGGCAAAATAACCCTTTCCACAATATCAGCATGGATCTGTTCCATCTTAACCTCTGGGGCATGCTGCGTAGAGATCAAGACCGTATCCAGACCAACCGGCTTGCCTTTTTCATAAACAACAGTTACTTGAGACTTGCCATCTGGCCGCAGGTATGACAGCTCGCTAGTCTTTCTGACTTCAGCTAGCTTCTTAACTAATTTGTGGGCCAAAACAATCGGCATTGGCATTAACTCTTCTGTTTCATCACAAGCATAACCAAACATCAAGCCCTGATCCCCAGCCCCTAACCCCTCTAAGTCTTCTTTGATAACTTCGCCACCTTTTATTTCTAAGGCTTTGTCAACCCCGCGGGCAATATCTTTTGATTGCTCCTTAATTGCTACCAAGACACCACAGGTTTCATAGTCAAAACCATATTTCGCCCTGGTATAACCTATATCCTTGATCGTTTGGCGGACAATTTTGGGGATATCAACATAACAACCAGTGGACACCTCGCCTGCCACCACACACAACCCGTTGGTAACAAGGGTTTCAATTGCAACTCGGCCAGGGGGGTCTTTTTCCATAATCTCGTCAAGGATCGCGTCAGAAACCTGGTCGCAGACTTTATCAGGATGGCCTTCAGTCACAGACTCGGACGTAAACACATGCTTTGTTTCCATTTTTTTCTCCTCCCTCGTAATGAGCGAACCGGAAATTCAAAATGAATTACAGACCACTATTTAATTAAGATCAGAATAACAACTTACCTCAGGTTTGTCAACTTGTGCTAAAATAGCCTCATGAAAAACAAGCACCTGGCTGGGGCAATAATCTTTGTCTTAACCTTTGCCCTCTACCTCCAAACCCTCTGTCCGACAGTAGCGCCACGAGATTCTGGCGAATTAATAACTGCAGCCGCCACCCTGGGCATTGCTCACCCACCAGGCTACCCTTTATATGTCATGCTTGGTAAACTCTTTACCTTTATCCCTTTTGGCTCAATGGCTTGGCGAGTCAACCTGCTGTCGGCTTTTTTTGCCGCTGTTACAATCGCCCTTGTTTACTATATTATATTAATACTGACCCAAAGCTTGCTCGCCAGTATTATTGCCCCGCTTTTTTTGGCCCTGACCCCGATTTTTTGGTCCATGGCAACGGTAGCAGAAGTTTTTCAACTTAACGCCTTTTTTGTCGCCTTAACCTTGCTCCTGCTTTTAGTCTGGAGGCAAAGTCATAAATTTGCTTTCCTGCTACTTTTTGCTTTTTGCTTTGGTCTTAGCCTTTCGCACCATCACAGCATGCTCCTTTTAGCCCCAGGCTATCTTTTCTTTATTTGGTCACAGGAAAAAAAGCTCTACCTTAAGCCCCAAAAGTTGGCCTGGCTAGGTCTCTCTTTGCTCGCTGGCTTGCTACCGTATGCTTTCCTGCCTTGGCGCTCAAGACAAAATCCCTACCTTGATTGGGGTGATCCAGAAACAATTGGGAGATTTTTTGCCACAATCACGCGCGCTCAATACGGTTCGCTTGAGCTGGATAACGGGCTCTCAACCAGTGGCCTCTCACTTAGCTTGCTGTTGGCACAATTTAAAACATTTTTTCTCTGGATTGTGAACCAATTCACAATCTTTGGTTTGGCTCTAGGTTTAATCGGCAGCTGGGCCAGCCTTAAACAAAACAAATCGCTGTTTTTTCTTTTGCTCTGGCTCTTTCTTTCCTCTGGCCTTGGTTTTATTATCCTGTCCCGCTACCCACTCGACCTCCCTACCACTTTTGCTTTTTGCCAAGCCAACTTAAGCAAATTCATGCTCCCTGCCTTCCTGTTTTTTACTCTCTGGTTCGGTTTAGGCCTAGCCAAACTTACTCAATATTTAAAAGGCCCGACCCAAAAGGCGGGACTCTGGTTGGCGATGATAGCGCTCCTTTTCTTTTCTTTCACCATTCACTATTCCACTTGTAATAAAAATAATTATTACTATGCCGCTGACCTGGCTGAAAACATCCTCACCTCACTGCCTGCTGACGCAATTATCTTTACTGGCACAGACACCACTGCTTTTACTCTTTGGTATTTTCAAGGGGTTGAGTACAAAAGAAAAGATGTCAAGATCATCAGCACTACGCAACATCAATGGCGAGCCTATCAAATGCTGAAAGCCTGGCCCGAGCTGTTGCGCTTGCCCAATAATGCTGACGCTACCATCGAAAAAAAGATCGCGGCCTATCCCTCTGGACAGGCTTTTCTTGAGGATATTGTGACCACCAATTTTGGCCAAGTCCCGATCTATATTGATATTGACCAATGTCCAGAGCTGGCAAAATTTTCTAGCTACCTTGACCCAGCCGGCATCTTATACAAAATTGGCCCAGAGACATCACCCCAAACCAAGCTCAAGCACCTCTCAAGCAGTGAAGCCCTCTGGCAAAAGTATTCTTTCAGATCAAAATTAATTGGGGCTGATCTTGATTACCAAACCAGTGAGATTCTTGGCCTATATGCGGAAGCGCGAAATTTTGCCGGCATTATTCTGGCCTTAAACCAAAGGTTCCCTGCAGCAAAACAAGAATTTCAAAAAGCCCTGGCCATTGCCCCCAACTCTGGCCCGGCCCAGCAAAATCTTGCCCGGCTTAACCGCTTATGGCCCAATTGAGCTAGCAATAATTTTGCCAAGATTTGCCTTAGCTCAAAGAAAATAATATAATGGGTCATTATGGGAAATCTAAGCGAACACTTTAACAACAAAGATTTTGCCTGCAACTGCCCAGAATGTAGGGGTGAGTACAAAATCCATCTTGGCCTGGTTGGGGCCTTGGAGCAAATTGGTTCTCATTTCAAAAAAAAGGTCAGGATTGTTTCTGCTTATTGGTGCGATGCTTTTCACGAAAAGCAAAACAAGCCCAAACGCAGCTTTCACACCAAGGGTAAAGCCGCCCACATTATTATCGACGGCACCTCACCCCAGGAACTATTTAAATTTGCTGAAACCGTAACTGAATTAAGGGGGCTAGTTTATTATCCCAAAGAGCCATACATCCATGTTGACACTCGGCCTGAAAACCAAGCCCGGCTCGTCAAAGAAGGCAGTGACTACTTGGCTCTGACCCCTGACAAAAGAGAAAAGTACGGACTCTAATGATGGCTAAAGAGCAAAGCCGTGCCTCTCCGCTGATTGCCCGGTTCACTAATTACTTGACCACTGAACGCAATTACTCTGGCCACACTATTTCCAACTATCGCCGAGATTTGACTTTTCTCATGAGTTTCTTAAAGACCAAGAAGATCGACCGGAGCACCGCCAGGGATTACTTGCAAGAGCTAGAAAACCGGCATTACTCAAGGAGGTCGATTGCCAGAAAGCTTTCGTCAGCCCGTTCTTTTTTCCGTTTTCTGCTGCGTGAGAAGCTCACAGCCAAAAACCCCTTTGAAACCCTGCTCACGCCCAAGCTGCCTAAAAAGCTGCCCAATTTTCTTTATTTAGAGGAGCTCAACAAGCTATTGAGCTCGCCAGATGAAAAAAGCCTGGCCGGCAGCCGCGACCGGGCTATCCTGGAGCTTCTTTACGGTTCCGGAGTGCGGGTGGCAGAGGCGATCCACCTCAACCAGGGAGACATTAATTTTGAAGAAGGTGAGCTGCGGGTCTTGGGCAAGGGAGCAAAAGAGCGGATCGTCCTGTTTGGCTCGGAAGCCAAACAGGCCCTGCAAAAATATCTTGGGTCCAGCCGGCCCAAATTAAGCGTTAACAATCACCTGGCCGCGGTTTTCTTAAACCTGCGAGGCGGGAGGCTCACTTGCCGTTCAGTTGAAAGAATGTTGACTAAATACGCCAAGCTCGCTGGCATTACGAAAAAGGTTACACCGCATACCTTGCGCCACTCCTTTGCCACCCACCTTTTAGCTGGCGGTGCGGACTTAAGAGTGGTCCAAGAGTTATTAGGCCACGTCTCTCTCTCAACTACCCAAGTCTACACCCACATCACCAAAGAGCGGCTGAAAGAAGTTTACGACGCCGCGCACCCTAGGGCCACAAGATAAATTGAAATCCAGCTGACATTCCAGTATAATTAATAAATCGGGATGAAAATTGACCTGACAGAAGTATTACAAAGCATTGGCAACGAGGCTGATATTGACGAATCGCTGCCAGTTGATTTTGCAGCAGACGGATTAAAGCTAACCGGGCCGGTCAAGGTGGCGCTCCACCTAACCAATACTGGCGGCTCTATCCTTTTGGCTGGCAAAGTTACAACCGAGGTAGAGCTGGAATGCTCAAGATGCTTAAAACCTTTTACAACCAAACTTGAGGCTGAGATTGCCGAAGAATTCAGCCACTCTGTCCAAACATCACAGGCCAGAAAAGAGTTGGAACTAAAAGAAGATGATTTTGTCTATCCGATTGACCAAGACAATACAATTGACTTAACAGAGCTGGTCCGGCAGGAGCTTTTGCTTAGCCTGCCTTTTAAGCCTCTCTGTTTAAACCAATGCCCAGGGATTAATAAGGAGGGAGAAAAATAAATCATGCCAGTACCAAAGAAACGACACAGCAACTGCCGCCAGGGAAAAAGACGCGCTTCCAACTATCGTCTCACCCCGCTAGCCAGCACCCGTTGCCCAGCTTGTGGCGCCGCAACCCTGCCCCATCATGTTTGTTCAGCTTGTGGCAGTTATAAAGACCGTCAAGTCAAAAAGATCAAAGATAAAAGCGCTAAAAAAGCTAAAGGCAAGGAGAAAGAATAGGTGATCCGCATCGCAGTTGATGCGATGGGTGGAGATCATGCCCCTGCTGAAATTGTCAAAGGGGCAATCGCTGCTAGTCAGGTGTTAGACGCAGAGATAATATTAGTTGGTACTCCAGCTAAATTGGAAAAAGAGTTGCGTCTTCGCAACGCCAACCTTTCCATAGTCGCGGCTGCTGAAGTAATTGGGATGAACGAGCCGCCAGCCCAAGCCGTGCGGCAAAAAAAAGACGCCTCAGTCAATGTTGCTATCCAATTAGTTAAAGATGGCAAGGCTGACGCGATTGTTTCAGCCGGCAGCACCGGCGCCCTGATGGCCGCGGCCCTATTTAAGCTCGGCCGGATCCAAGAGATTGAGCGGCCAGCCATTGCCACAGAATTTCCACTACCATCAGGCAAGGTCTTATTGCTTGACATGGGGGCCAATGTTGACTGCAAACCAATCCACCTTAAGCAGTTTGCGATCATGGGCAGTCTTTACGCTGAACACGTCCTTCATATCAAAAATCCCAGGGTTGGCCTGCTCAACATTGGCGAAGAAAAAGAAAAAGGCAACGAGCTGGTCAGAGAAACCTGGCCTTTGCTCAAAGCAGCCCCAATTAATTTTATTGGCAATGTTGAGTCAAAGGAGATCCTGCGAGGTAAAGCTGATGTTATAGTCTGCGACGGCTTTGTCGGCAACTTAATCCTAAAATTTGCGGAAAGCCTAGCCGGTTCAGTCTTTAAACTGTTTAAGGAAGAGCTAACCCGCGGTTTATTGAGCAAGGTTGGCTTAGCGTTTCTAATGCCGGCGATCCAGCGTCTGCGCAAAAAGATCACTTATGATGAGCATGGGGGCGCGCCGCTCCTGGGCATTCAAGGGGTTGTTTATAAAGCTCATGGCCGAGCTAAAGCCCAAGCCATTAAAAATGCAATTATTCAAACATATGAAGCCGCCTCTAAAAAAGTCCCAGAAAAAATCAATACAGGAACATTTAACTAATGAAAGCCAAGATCATCGGGGTCGGCTCAAACCTACCGAAAAAAGTTGTAACCAACGCAGATCTAGAAAAAATAGTTGAAACCAACGACGAGTGGATCAAGACCCGCACTGGTATCTGTGAACGTCGGGTAACAGATTATGACACCTCAACTTCTGATCTGGCAATTAAAGCAGCAGAAAAAGCACTGCAAGCAGCTAAACTTGACCCGGAAAAACTTGACCTTATAATAGTAGGCACCACCTCGTCAGATTATCTTTTCCCTTCAACAGCCTGCATCCTGCAAAGCAAGCTTGGCGCGAAAAATGCCGCGGCTTTTGATGTCTCGGCCGCTTGCGCCGGCTTTAATTTTGCCCTGACCACGGCCACGCAATACATTGAGAACGGGACTTACCAAAACGTTTTAGTTGTCGGCGCAGATACACTAACTAAATATCTGGATTGGACCGACCGCGGCACTTGCATTTTGTTTGGCGACGCGGCAGGCGCCGTGGTTTTAACCCAAAGCTCAGATGATTCAGGTGTTTTAGCCAGCTGGCTTAAGGCTGAAGGCCAGCTCGGAGATAATTTGATTATGCCAGGCGGCGGCTCACGCGATCCAGAGCAGCGACATGGCCGCTTTATCACCATGAACGGCAAAGAGGTCTTTAAATTCGCTGTCAGGGTGCTCGAAGAGTCAATTAAAGCTGTCCTGCAAAAAGCAAACTTAGAGATTAAGGATGTTAATTTGTTGATACCTCATCAAGCCAATACTCGGATCATTGACCACGTCAGCAAAAAGATGGGACTGGCTAAAGAAAAAGTTTTTGTTAACTTACACAAATACGGTAACACCTCAGCCGCCTCTATCCCGCTCGCCTTAGACGAAGCCCTGGCTGCCGGCCAGATAAAAAAAGGCGACCTTGTGATCCTCTCTGGCTTTGGCGCTGGTTTAACTTGCGGGGCAAACGCTATCCGCTGGTAAGCCCCCGCTTAACCCCACACCAAACCACAACCAAAAATAAAGTGAAATTTATTGAAAAAGGTAACGATATATATATGAGAGGGAAAGACAATGAGCGAAAGCGCAGACAAAAACAATTATGATGTTGCCTCAATCAGCCGACCAGGCCAGGATAAGCGCGCTAATTATGTGCAGTTTGCTTTAGAATATGATTACACCAAAGTTACTCGGCCAGGCCAATTTATTAAGGTTTTCGCGGATATGTTCTTGCGCAAAGAAGGCAGCAATAGAGGTTGTTTTTAATTAGAAGGGGTGAGTATCAATGAATACTATGGACAATACCCAAGTCATTAAGACCCTAGAAAAGTTTGCCCTGCAAAAATACCTGCATAATCTGACTGAAGCTAAAATGCACAAGGTGACTCTCTTTACGGCTTTTGCTCAGACCGGCGCCCTTAACCGTTCTGACGCGGTTAATTTTATTATGGTGGATGACCTAATGAAGTTGATCGGCTTAAACAGTGGCTGTTTTGCTAATTAGTTAAAAAGTCGGGCCAAAGCCAAACGCCTCGCGGATCCGCGCGAAAAACTGATCCCCGCTCAACCGAATAAATCTCGTCTTATTTTTTGACTGTTGAATTCTAATTTTTTCGCCTTTTTTTACAGCTACAAACTGCTGGCCATCCGCGGTCAAGATCACTTTTTCACCCCGTCGAATGATCACACTAACTGGCTTTTCAACAATCAATGGCCTGGTGGAAATACTATGGGGACAAATTGCGGTAATCACCAAGCTTGACGAGTGTGGGGTTAAAAGCGGCCCCCCAGCCGATAGATTGTAGGCCGTGGAACCAGTCGCTGTCGCAAAGATAATCCCATCTGAAATGTATTCAGCCACGCCTTCAATCTCAAGTCGAATGACCCGCGCAATCCCGCTATTACTAATCACAATATCATTAAGCGCTTCAAAGCGTTTGCCAGCTACCGTCGCCTCAACCCTTGTCCGCTCGTCAATTTCATAACTGCCAGCTTTTATCTTTTCTAAGGCCTCCCGCAGGTCAACTAAGCTAAGCTCTGACAAAAAGCCCAAGCCGCCTAAATGTACCCCTAGGATCGGCACTTTTCGTTTTAGCAAAAGTCTGGCTGCCCGCAGAATCGTGCCATCACCGCCCAGCACAATCACAAAATCAGCCCTGGCCAAGTTAACCTTATAGCCAAGTTTTTTTAAGTCCTGGCTAACTTGAGCTGCTATCCCAGCAATTAGCTTGTCTTCGTTTTTATAAATTACGCCAACCGTTGTCATGCATCCCCCTTACTTAATAAAGCTTAAGCGTCACTAGTAGCCAAATTATACCAACAATCACGAGAAGAATAAACATTGCCAGCACAAAACGAAAATAAAAGTCAAGATTACGCTCATGCGGGAAACGAAAAGCCGTCTGATAGATCTCCATTTTATTGAGGTCAAGACAGACCACCCTGTCCAGGCAAAAGGCCCGGTCAAGCTCGATCAAGCGGCGTCGAAAGTTTTCCTCATTAAGGTCTGGACTGCCTTCGCCCGCATAAACCAGGACGGGAGCACGTTTTTTTAATTTTTCAACCAGATAATCTGCTTTAATATAACCCAAGTGGTCCTTGCCATTAATATTAGTGATAACTGTTTCACGAAGTTTTTTACCCAGAATACTAAAGCCTTGTTTTTTCAAAAGCGTCTCAGCTACTTTCTCATCAAAAAGTGGCTTTTCAGTCTGGGCCACATATTTACCGCGGATCATTAAACGATGAAAAATAAAAAACAAAAATGCCCCGCACAATAATCCAACAAAAACAGCTAAAGTAATTTGGGCTGGCATGGTTAAGCGAATTATATAATAAGGCAAGGAGTTAAGGCAAATTTTAAGGGTTTTTAGGCAAGGCGCTTCTGCCTCGAGTAAAAATACCAGCTAAGCTTGGAATATGAAACAAGGGAGCTAATATACCCCAATACTTGGGGCCCAGTTGCTCTTCAAACCATTGATTGCGCCGCGCTCTCCTTTGTTTCGCACGTTGGCTGCGTACCTTTTCCGCTTCATCATTGATCTCATAATCTTGACCTGGTTCGCTCTGTTTTTGCCTGGGCAGATCATCAACAACACAGCTCGCTGTTTCATGAACAGATGACAAATACTTATAAAGTCTAGCCTGTGCTTGGAGTGATAAGTTTTCAAAGGCCTTAGTTGGCGAGTAACCTGAATTATTGATGCCTCTAACCGCTAACTGTTGGCCAACAAAGCGCGCGGCTAGTCCCACGCTAGCCCCGGCCAGCGCCACCGCTGTGGCCAGCACAAAAGATTCCCCAAATGCGCCTATGAAAATCCCATGCTGAACAAAAATGTAAGGGTCAAATCCCTCTACAAACGAAAACGAATGGCCCCTTTCGAAAAAAATCGGGACGTGCCAAGCAGCCAGCCCAGCGGTTGCGGCCAACGGGATGGTTGTCACTAAATGCGACCAAGGGCCTAATAAAAAAATGGCTCGGTTCAGCAGACGTTTACTCTCTGGCGCGAGGCTTTTGTTTGATTCCTCTCTTAAGATGGTTTTTTCTTGACTATTTTCACAAAAATGCGCTAGTCTAACTAACCTCGTTACCTGGCTATAATATTTCAAAGCAATTCCCAAACCAGCAATGATTATCTCAGCCCCAAAGAAGCTCGCCGAAAGAATAGTTAATGACCCACCAACCACAAAAGCCGCTAGCGCACCCATAGAGATACTAACAGATAGTAAAGTTGCAAAGATAACACCAAAACTAATTTTTCTCGCAAAAAGCGCACGTTGAATCGTTCGCGCTATATGCACAGCAAGATCTTTTTGGGGTGGCGGGATATTTGGCATAAGATCATAGATTCTTTCCTGGGCTCGACAAGATAGGCCATGAACAGCCAGCGTCCTTGCCCGCTCGTTAAGCACTTTAACCTGATTGCTCGAAACCCATTTGCCGACAAAGCGCGTAGCCAAACCTACCCCGGCCCCAGCCAAGGCAACAGTCGCAGTTAATACTTTCGCCTCTTCATAAGGTGTTATAAAGATTCCATGATTGACAAAAAAATACGGGTCAAACCAATCAACAAATGATTGGTACCCGCCTCCAAAAATCCACGCAGACCAGGCTGTCACTCCAGCGGTTGCGGCTAAAGGAATGGTCGTTGCTAGGTGTGGGACAATGGCCCGTGCCAAAACAGCATTGATTTAATTGTTTTGTTTGCTTCGGCTGACCCTTTTCCCTGGACTCCGTTGAAATCGCTTTTAAGGTGGCTCACTTCAGGGGCGGCATCTCCATCCTTTTTTGCCCCCATCATGAGGGGGCGAAGACACAATTGTTCAATGTTTAAAGAGCCGCGACCAGTTGCAGGACCAGCTAAACTTAATTCAGGACAAAAGGGAGCTAAAAAGGCAACTACTGGCCTTTCTACCTTTTGCTGAAAAGTCTGCCGTAATTCTACCGCCATAAAGGTATTCCATACTGAACGTGCTATTCGTCTAAGTTCCATTTCTTAAAATGCCTCCAGTGAGAGCTCCGAAGAATTAGCAAGCAGTGATTTTGCGGGGTTTCGAGGTTGTCGTCGGTAGAATTTTAATCTACTTTTCTGTCATCTTTTATCTT
>PEYM01000145.1 GCA_002774365.1 Candidatus Saganbacteria bacterium CG08_land_8_20_14_0_20_45_16
TTTTTAGCCACTAACTTTTAAAATCAGCCCCAAAAATCATTTTTGTGAGAGAGTATGAATAATCCGGGATAAGAATATCGACCCCGCCATATCCCTTTAACGAATTCCCTAAATTCTTTTGGGACTAGATCCATTAGGATTTGATCAAGATCATGCTCGCCAGCTGCTGTTATAGACCCGCGGTTACGCTCGATATGCTCTAAAATGCGCTGGTTGATTTCTTTGTCACCCATCGGCCAATTGGTAAAAAACAGCCGCAAGGCAGAAGCTCGATCATCGTCGATCGTTACCAGATGATAATCCCATTCATGTCTTTCCTTGATCAACTCGAAAGCACTAAGATACAAAGCTTTCTGTAGCGCCCTGACCGGATGCCGGGGCTTGGTTACTAAACCCTGCTCTTCATACACCCGGTCGAATTTGATCGGTTTAGTCTGTGGTTCAAAAGACAAAGGCCTGTGCAGATTATATTCATCTACTCTTTGGATAACCGGTAATCGCCCTTTATAAATATTGGCATTGCCCGCATTAACGGAAACGCACTTGCCATCCCAGGGGAGCAGATCCTTGGTCGCCTGCCTGGCATCAACAATGACCGGCTTGCCAAATTCCCTGCCAACCACTGCCGCATGGTTAAATGCTCCTCCAATATCGGTTATAAAAGCACCTGCTTTACCCATCGCTACCGGCACCCATTCTGGCGTTGTTTTCGTTGTGACCAAGATATCTCCCATAGAACTATCATCAGCAAACTGTTTATACGCATCTTCTAATGAAGGACAAACCCTGACCCTGCCGACCGCGACTCCCGGTGAAGCACCAAACCCGTTATGAAAGATCAAAGTCGCTTTCTCTTCTTGCTTTTTATCAAAAGACAATTGGCTAACTTTAAGTAGGCCTGGCTGGCTGATTCTTCTTGACCAGAGAGTCTCAGGACGAGCCTGGACAAAATATATGCGACCGTTCTTGTCTACCACATATTCCATATCAAGAAACCGTGCGCCTTTATGTTTTTGATAATACTCTTCTATAACGATTGCCTGTCTCGCGATATCAACCACTATCTCATCCGTTAAGCATAATTTCCCGCGTAATTCGGCAGGGCATGGGATTGTTACTATCCCTTGAGCGACATCAGGAACTATTTGCACTGATTTTTCACCAAGGCGCCAGTCAAAAATGCGCAAATTATGCCGAAATACCTTCCAGTTGTCGACAGAGGCTTTCCCAGCAACAACCGTTTCGCCTAAACCGTAATTAGCTTCAATTTTAATGATCGGGGCCCCGGTCTTTGTGTCTACGGAAAAAACAACTCCTGCCGCATAGGCTTCACCCATTTTTTGGACAACTACGGCGAGCTTAACCTTTAAATGTTTAAAGACTGTGTTCCGGTTCATTCTTTCTTCTATTTCTCCAAAATCTATACCTCTTTTTGCAACCTTATCTTTTCGATGTTCATAGTTTAAGGAATCCAGCCCTTCGCCCAAATACTCACTCAACAATATGAGAGCCCTTTGCTCGTTACGGTAAAAGACAGATTTGTCAGAAAACGCTGTATTGCCAATATCATCCTGCTCGTAATTCCCCATATATGAAGCCCAAACCGCCCTTACTGCATTGACTACGGCCTCATCCCCCACCTGATTCAACAGCGTTTCCTGCATTCCTGCGAATGAAGCTGTCGGCAAGTCTTCTGCAGTTGCCGAACTTCTTACGGCCACCTTTGACAATTCTTTGCCTTGCCTTGCCGATAACAATCGATATTGAGAAATGATCTCGTTGCGTATACTGTTCGGAATGTCAGCTGTCAGGAATTTATCATAGATTTTCTTGGAACAGTTTAGTATCCTTTCCCTTAATGTTTGTTGGGCAGTATTCTGCTCGGTAATATTCTCGGATGTTTTAGTCAACTCTAATCTTATCCATTCTTCTGATAATCGTTCCAACTTTGTGATCATGCCCTCCAAGTCGTTATGTCTTATGAACGCATCAAAAGCGATGCTGTTGACACTAAAGCTGTCTATCGTCATTATTTCGGGAATATTAGCTAATACTCCCAAACTTGCTCCTTTCCCTCCGACCAGATCCGGATTTGTTTCACTTATCGGACTGCAAAATGTATTACCCCTATTTAGAGAAGAGATTGTATCCTCGTTATCTCCTTGTCGAATAGGTGCATTTTCGACAGTTTCCGGAATATTTCTTCTGGACAACCGCCAAGCGATTTGTCTTTTGGTTTCGGGCGATATTTCTGCGAAGTGCTCTCTGGACAAAAAGTCAGCAGGAGATTCAATCATTGAAGCTATTTCTAACGACGAACATGGTTTAGCCCCTTTGGCCAACTCATTTGATATTTTTACAGCCGACTTTCCACGAATTCCCAAAAGATGAATGGCCTGTAAAGGGGGCATTCTTAATAAGGCGTTGGATAATTTTTTAACGAATGTTGACATCTTTATCTCCTTCATCCCTTTCTTTCTTCCCCCTATCTCTCATATCATTACATCGATAGATTCCGGCAAAAATTTCAGGTTATTTTAGGAGAGAAATGAGAGAAATATTTTTTGTCCGCGAGTGGCTATTGCCTGTTTTTTATCTTGAAAATTTTGCTCTGGCTGGAACGAGGCATATATTCCAGAAGGTCAGAAACGGCACAGCTTAAAACACTACAGAGTTTTTCTAAGGTCTCGAATTTAATGCCGCTTACTTGCTCGTGATAAAGAGCAGAAAGGGCATTGGGAGCAATGCCTGTTTTTCGCGAAATTTCAGCAGCGCGCAATTTTCTTTCCCCCAATAATTTCCCCAGATGAATTTTTATCAGCATATCCCCATTATATATTCTCGCTTTCCCGCCTGTCAAATTATAAAGCTACTATGTATATCCATGGATATGGAATATCGCTTGACAGATATAGTATGGATATATATAATATATGCGTGAGTATATGTTTTATGGGCAAGGGGGTGGTCAACATGGGGAAACACATCGGTATCATCGGCTCAAGAAAACTTCCGGATAATTTCTGCTCTCACGTCGGCGAAGTTATTTCGTGTTTATTGGCGAAAGGATGTTATGTAAATTCCGGCGGTGCAATCGGAGCTGATAGCTATGTCATTTCAGCGCTTTTAAGAATGGGGAAATCATATCGAGGCGTCATTTATTCGGCGTGGTCCTATTTTTCTGGTTTCCCGTATTCGGCGAGAAAAGATATTGGTGAGTTTGCCAAAAAAGGCGGAAGAATAGATTGGGGCACTGTGCTTCCCGATCCAACAAGGCAAGAAGTGGTCGCGGGTCTTTTGGGGAGAAACAGGAGACTTGTAGAAAATTCAGACGCCCTTATTGCATATCTCTATGGCGAATCGCGCGGCACAATGTATACGATAAAAGAGGCAATCAAAAAGGGCATCCCGATAGTTGTGTTTGCCTGTGATCCGATCTCGTCTCGATTATATCAAGACCTTGACCGGCAAGTCGGTAGCCAAATCAAAATCCTCAAGATCGGCGCACAATCCACGCCGAATAAACTTTTTGTTTGATGAATATTGTAAAATCGCTTATAATAATAACTGTTCTCAGCCAGCGGCTGATCCGCCTTCGGCGGAAAAATAGGTTCGAGCATCGTTCAGTATGTTCGACCAATCAAGACATTTCAAATTTTCAGGGGAAAGAGCTTGCTCGCTCGCCCCGCCTTCGGCGGGTCTCGCTTCGCAAA
>PEYM01000115.1 GCA_002774365.1 Candidatus Saganbacteria bacterium CG08_land_8_20_14_0_20_45_16
ACGACAACCTCGAAACCCCGCAAAATCACTGCTTGCTAATTCTTCGGAGCTCTCCTATATATATATCGTTAAAATGAAAGCAAAATTTCACACAATCTTAAAATTGTTATAATTTGAAAAAGGAGAAAAAAGATGAAGAAAAAGCGAAGCACCTCAAAATATTAAAGACCTCTTATAATTGTAGTGCCTAGTAAAAAATATTTTTCTTGTAATAGAGCCGTTTTTTTAAGGTAGAGGGTCAAAGTCAGGAAACAGACGAAGAAAACTTTGAGTTTCAAAACAGCTTAGCCGAACCAATTGCGGTGGAAGACCACTCTTTCGGATTCATCAGAAGCTTGTCAACAGCCGCCTCGGTTTGCCATGACACCTCAGCTGGTTACGATCTAAAACCAGCTGGGACAAGCAAAGCTTTTCTCTCTTTTGACTTTGACGAAGTAGCAAACCTCAGAAACATACTGCCTGAGTAATTTTCAGCTCAGCCCCAATACTTTATGCACTTGTGGGATAACCCTTACAGTTTTTAGCCGTCTTCTAGCCACATTGTAAAAAGCGAAAATTTGGTCGGGGAGCGGGCGATGCTTAATGGCGCCGTGAGGAGTTACCGGCTGAAGAACCAGCGGAATTTTTTCGTCAACATCAGCGATCAGTCGCACCGCTTCATCTATCTCTTTTATTTTTGACTTCTTGGTAAAAACAATTTTCACAAAGACTTCTTTCATATAGGCGACTTCAAGAAACCGGCGGTGTTCCTTGTCATATGAGGAAAGCCCTGTGGCTGAAGCAAGTTTTATGTCCATAGCAACCACGTCTATCAGCTCAATTATCTCAGCCAAGTGGTCAGGCAAGGTCCCATTAGTTTCTAGATATTTTTTCTGCTTAAGTTTGGGTAAAAAGTTTTTCAGGAAGTCAACCTGGAGCAACGGCTCACCGCCAGTCAAGCTCACTGGGAAATCTTTGCCAAAAGCTTCAATTAATTGGACTAATTGGTCAACTGAAGTCGGATTTTTAAACTTTTGGACCTTATGCATTCCAGGATCAGTTTCAACCGTAAACTCTTGAGGGATTTGCAAAGCGCTTTCAGAATCGCAATATTGGCAGGAGATATTACAGCCAGCCAAGCGGACAAAGATCTGCCGCTCTCCAACATAAAGACCTTCGCCTTGGATGGAATTAAATATATCAACTAATTGAGCTTCAGTGGTACTCATAAATAAAAATCCAAAATCCTAAATCAAAAATCCTAACATAATAAAACAATTTTAATAATAAACACCTTATTCGGATTTAATCATTAGGATTTAGGATTTCTGTTTTTTCATTTAGGGCTGACTTAAAAACTTCTTCTTGCTCTGGCTCAGAAACAGGCAAAGGCGGCAGTTTTTCAATATCCTCAATTCCAAAGTGCCGCAAAAATTCTTTCGTTGTGCCATAAAGAAAAGGCCGGCCCGGAACCTCGCTGCGGCCTAAGTCCTTGATCAGTTTTTTTGACATTAAGGTGTCGATCGGACCGTCAGAATTCACCCCGCGAATTTTTTCGATCTCGGCCCGCGTCACTGGCTGCTTATAAGCAATAATCGCCAAGGTTTCAAGCGCCTGAGGCGTTAAGCTTGTTTCCACCCTTTCATGCAAAATTTTGTGGACATATTCAGCATTGAGAGAACTGGTACCCATTAAATAACCGCCAGCCACCTTGACAATATTAATCCCGTGCCCCTCATATTCGATCATTAGATCATCAAGCAGTTCTTTGATCAAAAGCGGATAATAACCAATGGTCGCGCTTAGCTCCTCAGGCGAAAGCGGCTGACGCGCCACAAACAACAGGGACTCAAGAATCGTTCTGATCTTGCCCCAGCGAAGCTGACTTGAAATTTCCATCATCTTGCTCCTTTCTTTTGACAATTAAGATCTCAGCAAACCGACTGCCCTGAATAATCCGAATAAAAAACTGCTTAGCCAGTTCCAAAATAGCCAAAAAAGTCACGACTACTTCAAGCCGTGTCCCACGAAAGAATAGCTCCTCAAGCGGAACCCCACTTGACTGGTCCTCTATCATTTTTCTAACTTCCATTAGCCGAACCTCTAAGGTAATTTCGTCCTCAACAATCGTCCGAAAGCGCTGGCGCTTGGCTGCCAGGTCATAAGCTTTTTTAAAGGCCAACACCAGGTCCTGTAGCGAAACATCAACCAAATCAATTTCTTTTTCTAGCTGTTCGCCCTCATGTCGGCCATAAACATGTTCGTAAACCTCTTTACGCTGCCTTAACGTTGCCGCTAGATTTTTATAGATTGCGTATTCCTGAAGATGCGACACCAGCGAATCTTCAATAGATCCGTAAAGTGCCTCGACCTCTGGCTCTTCTTTGGCTGGCAAAAGAGCCCGACTTTTCAGTTCTAAAAGATAAGCAGCCATAATCAAAAAATCAGAGGCCCCGAGCAAATCAAGAGATTGCTGCCAATAGCTTAAATACGAACTAATGATCTGGGCAATGGAAACGCGAAAAACATCAAGCTGACCATCATCAATCGCTTTAAGTAGCAGATCAAACGGGCCCTGATAAGCCTCTTGTATTACCTGATAAGCAACTTTAACCATTAGACCAAGCCCATTGCTTGCTTGGCATGAAGCAAGGTTTTGCCCGCGATCTCACGCGCTCTTTTGGCCCCATCTTGTAAGATTGACTCCACTTTTTGCGGGTCCTGGCTAAGTTGCTCGCGTTGCTTATGGATTGGGGTCAAATATTTGACCAAGATCTCTGCTAGCTCTTTTTTGCACGCCACGCAGCCGCGACTGCCAGCTTGGCATTCCTGGGCAACTTGGTCTGCTCTGTCCGGGCCAAAGATTTTATAAAAATAGTAAATCGAACAGACCTCGGGATGGCCTGGATCATCTTTCTTCACCCGAGCAGGATCAGTCACCATAATTGAGATTTTTTTTCGTATTTCCTCTGGCGGATCAGATAACGCAATGGTGTTATTATAAGACTTGCTCATCTTGCGGCCGTCAGTCCCAGGCAAGGTTGGAAACTCGGTCAATAGGTCTTTTGGTTCGGGAAAAACATTGCCGAAAAAGTTATTAAAACGGCGGCAGATCTCTCTGGTCAGTTCAATATGAGGCAGCTGGTCCTGACCGACTGGGACATAATCAGCTTTGTACATTAAGATATCAGCTGCTTGCAAGACCGGATAACCGAGGAAACCGTAACTCCCTAAATCTTTACCTGACATTTCTTCAATTTTGCTCTTGTAGGTTGGCACCCGCTCCAGCCAAGAAACAGGCGTCACCATTGAAAGCATTAAATGTAGTTCAGAGTGCTCCGACAGATCAGACTGTTTAAAAATTACGCATTTTTTAGGGTCAAGACCAGCCGCCAAAAGGTCAACAGCCACCCCATTAATATATTCTTTAAGATGATCTTTATCGTCATAAGCCGTGGTCAAAGCATGTAGGTCAGCAATAAAAAAATAGCAATCGTATTTGTCCTGAAGCTTGACCCAATTTTCAATCGCACCGATCAAATTACCCAGGTGAAGCTTGCCAGTTGGTTGAATACCAGACAAGACGCGCTTTTTCATGCTTAAATTATAACATGTCTGGCACAGCGTTCAAGTAACGCAAACAGTACTCAACCACCCTGGAAAAGACCGGGCCGCAAACACTTTCGCCCCAAATACTTCCTCTAGGATCATCAACAATAACCAGGGCAATTATCCGTGGGTTATTGAGCGGCGCAAAACCAATAAAAGAAGCAATATAATGGCCCTCAAGATAGCCACCGCCATGAGGCTTAGCTTTTTGGGCTGTCCCTGTCTTGCCGCCCACAGCAAAACCTTTTATGGCGGCCCTTCTGCCGCTGCCATAAAGCACTACATTGCGCATCAAGGTTTTCATTTCATCCGCGATTTTGGCTGGAACAGCCTGCCGGCCATATTTTTGGCTCAGGCTTTTGACAAAATGTTTGTCCTGGCTTTCAATTTTCTTCACCAAAATAGGTTCGATCATCACGCCCTGGTTGGCAAAGGCAGAAACAGCTTGCATTAACTGTAGCGGGGTCACGGACAGGCTTTGGCCAAAGGTCATCATCACAATATCAGGTTTATACCATTGCTGCCAATGACGTACAACCCCAGCCGACTCACCCCAAAGCCCAAAATTAGTCTTTTCGCCAAGACCAAATTTCTTGAGATAATTATAAAATCGCTCCTGGCCCAACATTAAACCAATCTGCGCAACCCCAGTATTAAGCGATTGCTCCAAAACCTTAGACACCGTCACGCTACTGCCAGGAAAGTTCATGGCATGAGAATTTTTGATCACCTTGCCGCCTACTGTAATTGACTCAAGCTTTTTAAGTTTACTGTCAGGTGTGATCACTTCGGCAGCCAGGCCAGCCGCGACTGTGATCAATTTAAAGGTCGAGCCAGGCTCATAGGGATCTAAGAACCTAGGGTGCCACAATTTGGGATTGGCTTGCCCATAATTATTTGGATCAAACCCCGGTAAACTAGCCAAGGCTAAAATCTCTCCATTTTTTGCGTCCATCACAATGCAAGTTCCTGAAATCGCTTGCGATTCCTTAACCTGACGCGCCAGCTCACGCTCAGCCACATATTGAATATTTTCATCAATTGTTAAGGTCAAGTCCATGCCATCCTCGCCAGCCTCAAGCTCACGCACTGCCCCGTAAAGCTCGCGGCCCCTCGGGTCACCCTCGGTAATCACTTGCCCCTCTTTGCCATGCAAGTATTTATCAAACGAAAGCTCAAGGCCGGAAAGCCCCTGGTTATCTATCCCAACAAAGCCTAAGGTTTGCGCCAAAAGCCCATCATTTGGGTAAACTCTTTTTCTTTCTCTGATAATACTTCTCTCTTTGGGTTTTTCTGCTACCAGCTTTTCCGCTTCTTCTTTTGAGAGCTTTCGCTCCACCCAGCCTTTCTTATACTCATAAACAGAATAAGTATCAATTGAAGTCGCTAAGAGATTACCCTGACAATCTAAAATATCGCCGCGTTGCGAGGCTAGTTTAATAATCTGCGTCCGTTGATCTTGTGATTTTTGTAGATAAAATTTATGTTTAACAATCTGAATATAGGCCAAGCGCAGGATAATTACCACAAACAAACAGACAAAAATATTAATTAGGACAGTTATTCTTTGCTTATTTTGCATTAGAGTAAAGTCTTTAGCCTCGCTTTATCAACCACACATCTCAGCCAATAATAGTTCAAAATTAGTTTGCTGGTTCTCGCCTGATTTAAGTTTTAAGTCTGTTTCTAAGATTAACTCTAAGTTCTTTTTTAGTTCAGCTTCTTGATATTTTCCAGCTGCCCGGGCGCATTTTTTTACATAAAACGGGCTTAGGCCAAAACTGGCTAAATTGCTCGTTTGTTTGGTCAACAGCATGGTCCGAAACTGGTTAGCCAAAAGCGAAAGAATTGGAAAAATCTCGCTTTTGTTCTTAGACAAAATCCGAAAAGTCGTCAGCGCTAAAATTAGGTCACGATTGGCCACAGCCTCGGCAAGCGCAAAAACATTGATCTGACCAGGAGAAGCTAAAAGTTCTATGTCAGCCACTTTAATTGTGGCCTGCTGGCCAATATAGGTCACCAGCTTTTCAATTTCCGAAGACAGATTTTGCAGCGAGCTACCACACACCTCCTGCAACGTCAGCGCAGCTTCGCCCTCAATTGCTTTGCCCTCAGCTTTGACCCGCTTTATAATCCAAGCCACAACCTTGTCCTGCTCCCAAGCAGCAAAGCCCTTACACTCATAAATTTGGCCCAACTTATCAACCGCCTTATACAGTTTGGAGCGCTTGTTCATTGCCTCTGGCCAAAAAACAACGACAATTCCCTGGGCAATATTTACTAAGGCCAGGGCAACCTCGTCCCAAAGCGGGTCTTTAAGGTTCAGGCCTTTGATCAACACCAGCTTCTGCTCAGCAAAAAGTGAGTGCGTCTGCAAAGCGTTTAAAACCAGCTCAAGATCAACCTTGCTCCCGTCGATGTTCTCTAGCCCTCTGCCCGGCTGTTTTAAGGCCTTGATCCGCTCGTTAATTGTTAAGCTCTCATCACCATAAAATAAATAAAGATTATCAGCCAATGGTGCCAAACTCCTTTTCTTGTTTGATCGTAGTTGGCCGACCGTGGCCAGAAAAAACGTTGGTTTCTGGAGGGAGCTCTGCCAGTTTTTTTAAGGCGAGGACCATTTCTCGCGGGGAACTGGTGGGCAAATCAGTCCGGCCATACATACCATAGAAAAGCGTATCGCCGGCAAAAAGATAATTATGTGCTTGGGCATAAAAGCAGACCCCATCAGAAGTATGTCCCGGAGTTTTGATCACAGTTAAAGTTTCCTGGCCAAAAGTTATCTCCTCCTCATCTTTGCGCAAGGGAGCCCCGGTTGCTCGCAACACCGCCTCAAGCGCCCCAACATGGTCATAATGAGCATGAGTGAGTAAAACAAACTTCACTATTAAGCCTTCAAGCTCTGGCAAAATTTTTTCAGCCTCATCCCCCGGATCAATCACTACAGCCTCATTAGATTTGTCATCAATGAGAATATAGCAATTCGTCTGCAACATACCTACTTTAATAGTTTTTATTTCAATCATTTGACATTAACAGCCGGGAATGGGAGTCGAACCCACGACCCACGCATTACGAATGCGTTGCTCTACCAACTGAGCTATCCCGGCTTGTAAATATTATAACACGCGAGGTTAAGTAATATTAGGACTGTGTCAGAAGCAGGAGCTCAAGTACTTTCTCTTGAACGCAGAGCATCGTGGGATAAGTAGTCGTTGAATCTCGATCAAGTAATTCTTCGATTAAATCAAAGGAACTTCTCGTATCTAGCTTTGACAACCTCAATTTTTGTTCCTGTGTGAGCTCTCTAGTAACGCAAAATCTGAGAAGGTTATCCTGAGTCATACTCTTAACATCCTCTCCATAGCGACCAACTAACATTTCTATCAACATCACAGCCAAGGCATATTGGGCGCGACGTAGGCCAGAAACAGACTGTCCATAAAAATGTTCTGGTGGTAAATACATTGGGGTCCCAACAATCTGCCCTGGTAGAGTTTTACCTTCATCTTTCTCTACCAGCATAATTTCAGCAGGGTCCGCAAAAACAGGTGCTTCAGTAGGCCCATCTTCCTCAACTTCCTCTTCAGCAACTGGTTCAGCCTTAACTAGCCCAAAATCACAAAGCTTAAAGGGAAAAGCGCCTCGTTTTGTCCAAAGCAGCCTAATATTGCCAGGCTTTTCATCCCGATGACTAATTTGCTGAACAAATAATAAGAAATGCTCAACTTCACAATAATAGCTGGCCAAAAATAAGGCTTGCGCCAAGGTAAAGGACTGGCCATTTTCTTCTAAATAATTCATAACTTCATCAAGGTCTGCCCCATAAAGATATGGAAAAATTATCACCTCTTTACCATTGACTTGGGGATCTTCTGATTCTACTTTTCCAAAATTGATCACAGTTGCAAACCCATCATGCTGCCCCAACGGCCCCATCGTCCCTTCTCTTCCCCAGCGAACTTGGTGCTCCTTTTGACCAGCCAAATCCTTGAGAATCATTTTCATCACCACCTGAAACCCAGTTGGCAAAGATCCACCATCGGCTAATTCATTAGTGGCCACCGCCACTCCGTAAAAAACCTCCCCCATGCCGCCCGCCCCAATCCGATGAGTAAACAAAAAACTTTGGCTGCCGATATTTACGATTGCTGGAAATCTTAATTCTGCATATTTTGTATCAGCCATCACTGCTTGGACTTTTTTTAGTAGCTCCCTATGAACCCGATCAAAAAGCGGCAATAATCTCGCTTTTTTCTCTGCCACCCTCTCAACTTGGCTTGCTTCTGCGGCTGATCTAGGTAAAGCTTCAGAATAATAAAAAGTTCTGCCGTCATCAGAAGCACGCCTCCCTTCACTAAGAATCTCATCAGGGCTAATTCCAGTGGGATCATCTTCAATATCAATTTCGAAGTCAAGGGGATTTACAGTAGCGACAACTGGCAAGGGCCAAACCAGCCCAGGAGAAGACTCGGCTGGCAATGAAGCTGAATAATGATTATAAACCAAGCGGGCCAATTCAAGATAAATGTCCCTATAACTTTCCGGTGGCGCCCCAACACTACTTAACCAAGTGGCCAAAGGTCTTAGCCAATTAGGCATTGATGAATCTGGCAAGGCTAAAGATAAAGAGTCCCCTATCCTCTGAATCCCTCGGGAGAAATTATCAGCCGACATTCTTTTACCACTTAATTCAACCAGATATTGCGGTTCAAGCTCTCTCACCAAATCAGCCAAGGCCCTATCAAGGGGACTCCCCCCAGATCGTCCTAATGAAGCCAATCGCCTCCGCATCCAGAGGAAAAACCTGTCTGAAATTTGCCTTCTATTAGGTATATGCTTACGCGATATTTCTCCAATATTTTGAGGCACAATTCGTATTACGTCACCCATCTGTCCCCCTCACTAAAGCAACAATTGCTTGGTTAACCAAGGTCAAGGCTTCTCGAGCATCATTTAAGCGATCTGACACTTCGTAATCACTCTTGCTCATATCAAAAACAGACATTCTTTTAAGCAAGTTTGCTACTAAAGGATGGAAATTCTCCGCTTCAATCCTCTGATGAAATTTCTGATGCTGCGCTAAGACAGAGTTCATGTTCAACCAAGAAATCAGGTCGGTCTTGCCAAGTTTAATTGGCACCTTCCAGGTTAAGAGCTCATAAAGAGAAAGCGCAAGGGAATAAAGGTCAGAAGCTGGGGTCGGAAGCCCAGCTAAGATTAATTCTGGCGCTTGATACCCTGGGGTTGAAAGAGGAACTTTATCATTATCCGTTAACCGATAAGCCGAGCCAAGATCAATCAAAACAGCCCGCTGGTCTAACAAAGCAAAAATCGCCTCTCTGTTCTCCCCAGGCCAATCAAAATCCTCAATTAACTGAGGGAAGGTCAAAGAAACCTTCGCGTATTTCTGATGATCAAAAGTCCCCTCATTAATAAGATAGCTTTTTTCCTTAAGTCTAGACCAGTCCCCTCTTCCCAAAGCAACCACCTTAGGCTTTTTGACTGAACGTTCTAAAACAATAATGTTGCCTGGCTTAACATCATGATGGATTATCCCGTGCTCATGAAGAGCAACAAAGGCCAAAAGCACATCCCTAACAATTTTTAAAGCAACTATTGGCTCAAAGGCCTCTGTTGCTAAAATAGCGTCAGCACTCTTGCCCCAAACTTCTGGCAGCTGCAACCCAATATCCATTTTTCCATCTTCTCGCTGGCAAGGGACTAAACCCCCTCCAGGAATGAGGGTTGGAATTGGGGTGGTCGCTTGAGACAAAGTTGTTGTAATCAAGGCCTCACGACATAATTGGCGCAATAGCCTTTCGGCTGTTTCTCTATCACTATCAAATCGAGGTCGAACAATCTTAACGCCTCTGTCACCCCGCAGCAAATGAACCTCGGTGCAACCACCTTGAAAAACAAAATCTAGCGGCGTAAAATTAATTGGTTTGAAGCCTTTGTTTCCAACCTGCATAGATATTTATCAGCAAGAGTGTGAAAAAATTTCACTTTTTAGAAAAGAATTTCGTAAGTTTCAAAAGGGGCAAAGGAAAGCCGCCGAGAGGACTTGAACCCCCAACCAGCTGATTACAAATCAGCTGCTCTACCATTGAGCTACAGCGGCAAATCGAGCAACAACTACCAACGTTCCATTAAAATCTTGGCATTGTCGTTGTTGGCGGATAGGTGTTTAGTATCAATATCAACCAACCATTCAAAAGCCTCAACCACTCCTACCCCTTGCTCACATAAGTAGCGGACCAGGTATTTATCGCCATTTTTCTGGGTTTTCCAGCCTTTTTCAACCACGGGCGTACCTAATGATTTAGTGAGGGCAACCACCGAGCGCAAAGCCGCTTCAATCTTCGTCCCTTTTATGGTCTTTGAGCCCCTAACAATACTTAAAGAATCATCAGCCAAAGATGGCGGCAGGTCAGCCACAGCTTTAGTTAAAACTTGACGCTCAATTTCAGCTTTAGCCACAGGCAGCGCAGGTTTTTTCTCAGGTTTCGGGACAGCAGCCACCCGAACAGTCTCTCCAGATAAATTTAATAGTACTAACACCTCATTATTTTCAGGCTCAATGCGCAAAGCCTCCTGCCAAGCTGACCGCGCTTCTAGCGGCAAATCAAGGCTGGTATAACACTTGCCTAGTTCAAGCCAAGACAGGCTTGAGGTTGGTTTTAGCCCTAGTACTTTTTGATAAGCCGCCACGGCTTCGTTGTAACGCTCTTGCCGAAATTTAGTGTGGGCAATCTCAAAATACCGGCGGGCCAGCTCTGTAGCAAAAACTCGGCAATCTATATTACGCTCATCCTGTTGCATTGCCTCTAAGATTGAACTACAAGACAGGTCCATCTCCCCTAATCGAAGATAGCTCTTGGCCAACCATAAATGACCCTTGACAAAAAAAGGGTCGATCGCAATTGTACTTTTATAATAGTCCACAGCTAAGGCATAGTTTTTATTAACATAAGCCTGATAGCCCAAAAGATAATACTCCTCTAAAGGCTCTTTGATCGAGGCGGCGTTGACCCAGCCTTCCTCTCCATCACTAAAAACCACCTTATACCAAGGCATCTTTGAAATACCAATAATTTTTTCACCGGCATAAAGAATTCTTGAAGAAGCCCCGACCAAAGCCGGACAAGTAGACACGACTGTCAAAGGCCAACTTTTCACGTAAACAGTTTCCCCCTGGGCCACCGGGGCTTGAGGACCAGAGGCCAAGGCAGAATCTTCCACAAAAAACTCAACTGTCCGCATTATAGTGCCTTTATCCCCCTTAATCTGATAACGGGCCACGTGCAATCCGGCCGTAAGATTGTCTGGTAAACGGTAAGCCCCGCTCCAACACATACTGTCATTTGAGCTTAAGGCTACCTGGTCTTTATTAAAGTCAAAATAGGCCACAACCAATCGGACTTTGCTGGTTGTCCTAACCCCCAGAGAAACAACGCGATCATCTTTGACCATCTTGGGATAAACATATGATTCTAACCAGACGATCGAAAGGTCCTCGCCAGGTTCAGTTGGCCCGGCCTTAAGACTAAGGTCTTCTCGATTAATAACGGAACTGTCCAAAGCTAAAACTGCCCCGCAACCAACCAGCAACACGATCGCAGCTAACAAAACTATTTTTTTCATACCCGCCTCCTCATTACTTGCTAGTAATTTTTTAAAGCACTCTTTAATAGGTCAACAATAAGTTATCAATCGTAAAATCAACCTTACCTTTTTGGTTCTCACTAATAGCCACAAACTGTAATTTCATCAGTCCACCAGAACCATTTTTCTGGTCAGGGTTCCAAATATCATCGCCCACCCCAGGATTAACATCCTTAAAAGCGGAAAAGGGAATCGAGGTCCTAGTAAAGCCCTTGCCTTGAATGTTGATCTCTGCCACCCATTTGTCATCAAAGATCGGCATGTAATTTTTTTGCGGATCTTGCTCAATAGTATAGTTATTGTTATCATCATCAAAAAACTCAACAATTAGCTTGCCATGGTACTCTTCATTGCCACTAATATCAATTTGAAAGCGGGAAAACTCAGAAGCATCCACCCCAATATCAGTCCCAATCCCGCCCACGTACCAATCGTTCGTTTCCCCAGACAAGCTTAAAGAATAAGTGCCGCAAGATTCAGCGATCAGGTCCCGGCCAACCACTGGTTGGTTCTCGAGGGTCTTGACCGTCAAATCACCAAAGCGCCACCATTTTGACCCTTCTAAAAAATTGCCACCCTCAAAATTATCGATCAAATAAAAAGTAAACTGCGCAAATGTCATCGAGGCAAGACAAAAGACTGAAATGATCGCCAACATTATTCTAAGCATTGAAAAAAAACTACCCCCTCTTTTTTTTAGCCACAACCTTTTTCTTTTGGCGCGCTTTCTTTGGACGGCTGGCCGCGGAGAGCGGCATGGCCAAAGAATTCACTCTTAAAGTAAGCGCTTCGTTTTCAGCGTGCAGCCGCTCACACTCCCTACTCAAAGTTATATTGCTCTTGCGCAACATTTGCTCAACATGGGAAATTTCATCAAGGTCAGACGCTTGCTGGTTAATCTGCTCTCTTAATTCGACATTATCATCCTGTAAACATTGCTTAAGATGCCTCAGCTGGTCATTAGCCTCAGTCAATTCTTTGATCTCCAAATCTTTGGCCGGCTCTAGCTGGACGCCAGGCAAAACTTGCGGCTGCAGCAGAGGCGCTCTCTCAGGTGTCGGTTCTTCCTCATCCAGCAACACAGTTGTTGAGAAAACGCGCCCTTTCCTCATAATTTTATACCCGCCGGCCAAAGACAAGCCACCCAAAGACAAGGCCAGAACTGAGGCAAATAAAGTCGAATATTTTATGCCTCTGGCCCGAGCCCGTTGGCTGGCTAGGACATCATTTAACGAAGGAGTAATGGCCTGGACACAATCAAAAAACATGATTAAGGCTAAGACACTTAATAATCCAATTGAACAGGCCTTAAAAGATGAACTCTGGCTGAGCTTCTTTATCTTATCGAACAAAGCATTCCCCCCTTATTTTATTCTCAAACCTTTTTACATTTTCCCAAAGCAACCAAGCCTCTCCAAGTTTTGAGAAATGGCGCAGGCCGGGATTGAACCGGCGACACGCGGATTTTCAGTCCGCTGCTCTACCAGCTGAGCTACCGCGCCATTTTAACAAATTGACCCGGATGAGACTTGAACTCATGACCCTCTGCTTAAAAGGCAGATGCTCTACCAGCTGAGCTACCGGGTCGGTTTTGTTAAGTTCTAATCATATAAAATTTTACAGTAACTTGCAAGTTTTATAAATATGGAAGTTTGCAAAAAACCTGGTCGCTTTTATTGTTCAGGAAAAAGCAGGACCGCAGCTGCCAAAACCGTAGTCCAGACACCACGCTGCCCAATTGCGCTTTGGGTAATATGGGTGGTCCGGACAATTTTATCAGACAACTTCCACTCTTCTCGCCGCTCATCCCAGCTAGCTGCTTCGTCAAAGGATACCCCTAAAGTTGTTGCTAACATTTGGGCAGCAATATCCTCGGCATAATCGCCACACCCCTCATCTGTTTCGCCACAAGCATGATGCTCGCTTAAGTACCCATAAGAATTTGGATCAGCCGGAATAGCTAAGCCAATTGAAGAAGAGATCAAGCGATGCGGCTCATCGGTTTGATTGCGGGCCATCACAATAAAAGTGATCTGGCCCGGCTTGAGCAGCTTAAGGCCTTGTTCCTTGGAAACCAATTTACAACCAGGCGGAAAAATGCTTGAAACCTGAACATAATTCACGGCCTGAATGCCAGCGTCACGCAAGGCCATCTCAAAACTAGCTAACTTTTCCTTATGACGGCCTACCCCTTTTGTCAGAAACATTTTATCTGGGACTAAATCAGACATAACAAATTCTCCTTTTGTGATGATCTCATTTAATCATACCAAATAAAGGAAAAAAATCCACTAACATCTTATTGGGGAGGGATGAAAAAGTATCTCACAGCACGTAACAACGCCTCTTAGGCGGTGCAACCCTCATCAATATGGCACCCCAGAAAGAGATGCCTACGCAAAACAAAATTATTAATTATGAGCATACGCTCATAATACCAGACAAAAAAATATGTCAAGCACTTTTATATTTAGGAATATTGAAACGGGCCCGACCGGATTTGAACCGGCGGTCTCCTGCGTGACAGGCAGGCGTGTTAAACCGAGCTACACCACGGGCCCTTAACAACTTACAACCAACAACTTACAACTTACAACTTATTAATTATATCATATAGATTCAAGGACAAACAAGAATATGTTATAATCACTTAATAGTTTTTCAATTTGTTGTAAGTTGCAGCGAGCGCGTTATCAATTTTTAGTTAATTGGAGGAGTGGCAGAGTGGTTGATCGCACCTGTCTTGAAAACAGGCATCCCGCTTGCGGGATCGGGGGTTCGAATCCTCCCTCCTCCGTTCCTACGCAGTCGGAACCCCTATTTCTTCACCTTATCCTTGTTTAGCTTTGCGCGGAGGAGTGGCAGAGTGGTTGATCGCGGTCGCCTCGAAAGCGACTATACTGGCAACAGTATCGGGGGTTCAAATCCTCCCTCCTCCGTTCCGACACAGTCGGAACACTTAATCCTAATCCTTCTTCCTATTCCTTTTTGGGCTCACCCTATTACTCTCTTCTTATTCCACCAACTAACCCAGCAAGTAATGGCATCAAGCAAGCGCGGCGAAAAAAAGCTCAGCCAAGTTCCTAGCACCCCATAAAAAGTCATGATTAAATAGCGTTTGCGCTTGTCAACCACCTGAATAATCAACGAGGCACAACGATCAGCTTTCATGATCCAGCCCAGATAAAACTTTCGTCCCCGCTCCCCCACCCGCGTCCCATCCAGCTGGATCATGTTCTCAGCAAATTCAGTCACAACATAGCCAGGATAAATCGTCGTCACTGTAACTCCAGTTTTTCGCAGTTCCAATCTTAAAGAATCAAAAAATCCAACCAGGGCAAATTTACTACTTGAGTAGGCACTATTGCCAGCCATGGCTAATTTTCCCAGTAAACTTGAAATACCAACAATCCGTCCTTTAGTCTGCAAAATATGAGGCAAAGCATAACGAGTACAATAAACCGCCCCCCAATAGTTAACATCCATTACCTTATGGAAGTTCTCTAAATTAGGTTGCTGTGAAAATTGGCCGCGGATGCCAAACCCAGCATTGTTGATCAAAGTGTCTATTCGACTATACTCAGCCAAGGTTTTATCAATTAAATTCTTGCACTGGGCCTCATCAGCCACATCAGTCTTGACCACCAAGACTCTGGCACCAAGACTTTTGCAGCTTTCGGCAATTTTGTTAAGCCTCTCCTCATTGCGCGCGGCTAACGACAAAAACGCCCCCTGTCTTGCTAGTTGAAGCGCAAGCTCATGACCAATACCGCTCGAGGCACCAGTAACGATAACTACATTTTCTTTGAAGCTCATGTTAAGATTATAACATGAGATACAATCGACTCGGCAAAGCAGGCATCAAAGTTAGCGAACTCTCCCTTGGCACCTGGATTACTTTTGGTGGAAAGCTGGATTTTAACAAGGCTAGAGAGTGCGTCAAAGTGGCTTTTGAAGCCGGAGTTAATTTTTTTGATACTGCAGAAATCTATTCCCACGGAGTGGCTGAATCAATCTTGGGCAAGATTGCCAAAGAATACCCTCGCGAAGAACTGGTCATTTCAACCAAAATCTTTTGGGGCGGAGACAAACCCAATCAAACAGGCCTCTCCCGCAAACATCTTATTGAAGGGATCAAGGCTTCGCTCAAACGATTGAAAATGGACTACGTTGACCTCCTCTTTTGTCACCGGCCTGATCCTGCGACACCAATTGAAGAAACGGTGATGGCCATGGACAATATCGTCCGCTCGGGACTCGCTTTTTACTGGGGGACTTCGGAGTGGTCAGCCAAGGAGATCGAAGTTGCCTTTAAGTTTGCCGAAGAATACCGGTTAATCCCGCCAAGCATGGAACAGCCTGAATACAATATGTTTAACCGGAAAAAAGTGGAGCAAGAATATGCACTGCTTTATGAAAAATATGGCCTAGGAACAACCACCTGGTCACCGCTCGCTTCGGGAATTTTGACTGGCAAGTATATCAATGGGATACCAAAAGAAAGTCGTTTAGGAAAAACTAACTGGCTCAAAAATGAATTTGAAAAATGCGATCTACTAACTGAAGAAACAATGGCAAAAGTTAAGCAACTGGCAGAGA
>PEYM01000078.1 GCA_002774365.1 Candidatus Saganbacteria bacterium CG08_land_8_20_14_0_20_45_16
ATAATTTCAGGGGATTTTAAAATCCCCTGAAATTTCTTCCAAAATGTAACGATAATGGATTAGGAGGATATGGGTTAGTTCGGAAAGCGGCGAGTCCGCCGCAGGCGGACGAGGCCTATGTTCATATAGAAAGGGTCAAAGCTCAAAGATTCCCTAAGGAGGAACAAAAATGCCTGGACCAATTTCGATCCCGTCACTGCCTGCTCCTTATTCTGACTATGCTTGGTATGGCGACTACAATGGCAATGGACAAATTGATAATGATCGAGAGATTCAAGCCGCGGTTGAAGAATGTCGAACCGATCAAGAAAACTCAGCTAACAGCAACCCCATCTTTTGCGATCAGCTCGACTATTATCTTAATTATCGGCTTTTTGAAGAGGTTGGGCCACTACCTACCACCTGGTCAACACCAATTGAGATTGCCAACTTATCAGACCTAACTAGACGTTTTGCCACTTCAGCTGACAGGATCGGCCGCAATAACGGGTTTATTGATTCAAACTGGGAAGCTACTCTGGCAATAGCCAGATGCTTTAATGTTTACTCCTTAAATTCCACCCATGGAGATAGAACCTGCTATGATCTTTATGATAATTTTTATCAAGCTGTAACGCCAGCAACACACTCAAGCCTCAATGTCCAAGTAACCAGCTTGATAGAACCATACCAAACCTTTGCCAGGCAGGGCGACCTTAACCATGACGGCAGAATAAACTCTGAACAAGAAGCCCTTGAAACCGTAGCCACTTGTTACACAACTGAAGGGGTTGACCAGGCAACCTGTATTGAACTAGATAATGCCCTTGGCGGCCAAGACCTAGTAACAATTATTGATGAAGATGCTGCTGGAGAGGCAGCAGAAGCTGCCTACCAACAGAGAGTTACAGAAACAATCAGCAATTTACCAAGATTTATAACCGAGCTTGATAATGCTGTTGGGAGCGAGGCCCAGCTTAACGCAGCCAGGAACTTAGAAGCAGCTGTCCGATTAACAGATGCACGGCCTGCCACCAGAACAGTGCTGCGCGCTCTTGAGCAAACTATTGCTTCATTAACAACATCAAATTTCGAACATAGTCTCAGTCAGCTTGTTTCAGCCTTAAATGAATTAGAGGCTGAGGCAGCTGGGGTAAGAGAAACAGCAGAACAACTGGGCCCAGAACGCGCTCTAGCTCAAATGCAATTGATCAGAAACCAACAAATAATTATCTCCCTTATCCTGATCAGAAGCAATGATGAACAAGCCTTGGCCGCGGTACCAGTGCTTAACAGAGCACTGCGCAGCAGGCACTCAAACATTAGAGATCTTGTGCTTTTTGGTCTTTTTGAAGTCCCGCTCGGAACCAATGTCAGCAACCAGCTTTTTAGCAGGCTAAGACCTGCTTTAGATATCATTGCCGGCCAAGGCAACCAAGTCACGGCCAGAGGAAACGGACAAAACTTGGCTAGTTTTTTAGCCGAGGTCCATCTACTGCGAATCCACCAGGAACAAACAATTAATAGCCAAAACCCAGAAGAGCCCAGTGAATATGTCATCCATTATCCATATGATCGCAGCACCCTCTTGAGAAATCCGGTCTACCAAAGTTATTTCGCCACCCAAAGCCTAGTTGAGAGCTCACGCCCCTTCCTGGCCCTTGACAATATCATTAGAGAAACAGCTGAAGATATCATGACTCCAAAGCTCACTCTCACTGAACAGCAGCTACTTACTACTTTGCTTAATATTCTTATCTATTCAAGGGACACAAGGGCCATAAGATTCCTAGCAAGGATGAGTGACTCTCTCCCAATTCAATTTCGCCAAGAACAAGCCATGTTTCAAGATGCAATCAATTTGATCCAAAGCGGGGACATTGGCAGCAGCAGCGCAACCGTCGGCAGTGTCCCTCATCCCTATTATCAAAGAAGCGAACATAGACGGCCTTTTATCTTACCCTTGCCCGATGACTTGCTCTTTGATCTGGTAATTCCAAACAACGATCCACAAATAGTTGAGGCCATGAGAAATTCAAGGTTTAGATTAAGCGAAGAATCACCTGAATCAGCTACAACTGGAGAATAGTATTTATGGCTATAAACAACTTGCCAAGAACCAATATTAAGAAATGGCTAATTTGTTCAGCTTTGGCCTTGGCAACGCACGGACTTGGGGCCGCTCTTATCCCTCACAACTGGGCCAATAACAAATCGATCAAATCACCACGTGACCCCATCTCAATCACCCTTGTCCCAGAAAAAAGAACCCCCAATCCCAGCTTGCCCAGGAAAAACCTCCCTGTTATTCGCGAAGACCTACCTAGTATTCTCAATCCAGAAGGTGCAGCCGCTAGGCAAATCAGAAGCGAGCTCAGCAGGAGCGAAAGCTTGGCAACCACTGAAATAAACCCAAGAGACAGCGAAGATAATAATTATCAAGCAGGGGGCTGGCCTGATATTAGCTCATTAATTACAGCCCCACAACGTGAACCAGGCAAAAACATTTATGGGGCTGACATAAGACTACATGAACAAGCACCTCTTGATCATTTTCTCAATCAAGGCAGAGCAGCTGATAACCTCAACCGTAGTCGGGCAAAAAACCCTGATTTTGGTAAGACGCTCCAGCAAATAGAAGCAGAGGCAATTCGAGCGATGCCACCAATCCCTCATGGTAATCCTGAAAAATTGTCACAAAAGGCTATTTTAGATAATTTACAGCCATATGACGGTGGCTATTTTTACAAAAGCGGTTCGTTTTCTGCCACTATCCATCGAGATGGAAAAGTCTCCTTTAGGATTAAACGAATCAGTTCCTTGTCATCAGAGGAAGGTCCAGGTTTTAGGTTTGACATAAATGACGCAATCATGGGCAATCACTATTATTACCAAAAAAGACAGTTCATGAAAGCGACTAGATTCATTAGGGCAGACCTTGAAGAAAAAAGCCTACCAAGTAGAGAAGAACGGCCAATTACTCCTCTTTCGATCACAAGAAGACAACTCGCACAACTTAATTCAGTTTGGGACAATCAGTCACTACCACTGGCAACCAAAAACCGTTTGATCTTTCAAATGTTTGACGATTGCGATAGGGAAAATGAAACTGGCTCAAAAGCCGCTAGAGCTATCCTCCGCTTTATTATGGAAAAAGGGCTGCAAAGGGAAAGACCATAACCCCTACCAACTCGGCCCAACATTAGCCGGAACAGAGCTTAACGCTGGCGATGGATCATTAAAATCAAAAGTGCTGGTACTCTGAAAATACGTTGTCGCGGGCAAAGGTGGTGTCTCTGTCCCCCAATGCCAATAATTATTGCCCAACGGCACATTAGCCCCTGTCATGTCAAAAAAATAAGCGGTATTGGTCGTTGCCACTTCTCGACTGCAACCAAAATCATTTAATTCTATTTGGCCAGCCTTGATCCCGGAATTATCTAGACTAAAAAAAGCAATGGAATAATAACTGTTACGAAAAATATTATGGTCCATTTTAAAGGCAGTGGCCCTTAAGTCTGCTAAAATGTCTGGGGAAATTTTATCAAAATAACAGTTTTTCACAATAGCTCCCGCGTCAGTCCTAAAATAAAGATAAGACCTGCCATAAGTATCATTGCCGTAAAATTTTGCATTGTAAAATTTGGGGGAGCAATTCATTACCTCAATGGCATTGGAACTAACCCTAATTTTTGTCACAATTGTGTTTTCAAGCAAGGTCCCGGAATCATCAGACGCATTATAATTATCCGCACCATCAAAGTGAATGGCTAAGCCCTCGCCATCAGCTAAAGTACCCCCCACTCGATGGGCAGTAATGGCTGCCGGCTCACTAGCACTTGCCACAGCATGCAATAATCCCTGGACCAGCAAAAGGCCGCTACCGCCAACCCCCTGCTCAATATCAATTGTTGAGTTGTCAGCCAAATAAAGCTTGGTGCCAGAAGCAACAACCAAATTGCCACCATCAACAACCACATTACCTTCTGCTACATAAGGACTCGCGGCAACCAGAGTGGTAAGGCCAGCGAGATTACTCGCTGGTAAACGAGTCCCATGAATGTTTTTTGTAACATTGGAAAAGCTGGATTCACCAGGGGTGAGATAAGTAACCTTATAATAGTAGTAGACCCCATCGCCCGCAGCTGGGATAAGGTCGTCATAAGAATTAGTAGTGACAGGATAATCAGCGGTCTTTACAAAAGTTACTTCGTCTGTGCTTTTATAAACATTATAACCAATCAACCCTGGATCAGTACTAGCCTCCCAGGTCAAGATAATATGGCCCAAAGAACCGCTGGAAACAAGATTAGCAGACAAAACCGAAGCCGCTGGCAGCTGATCAGCAACCCGACCGCAACCAAAAACAAAAAACGAAAAAGACAAAACACAAACCAAGCCTAGCACTGTTAATTTTTTCATTGTTATTACTCTCCATGCCACAAAGATCTACTAAGATTACACTAATTGGCCAATAATTGATACTTTTAAAATAATTGTCGAGAGCTTTAGCCACAAACTGCAATATATCGTTAACTGGTTCAAAAAGAAAATTAGCTCCGCAATATCATAGGGGATTAACAACAAAATCAAAAGACTAAAGCGGATGGCTTATGGTTACAAAGACGTTGAGTATTTCAAATTAAAAATTCATCAGCACTGTGGCTTACTGAACCCTAGGAGGTTTCCACAATAATTACGAAAGAACCTTTTTTAGTTCCAGCCTCGCTTTTTCTTCGGTTGGTTTCTAACAGCAACTTTTCGAAATTTAGTTTTCAGCGCATCATAAATCAACATCTGCCCAACTAAAATATTTCCCTTTCCTAAAAGCAACTTTACTGTTTCTCCTGCCATCAGCGAAGCAATCACCCCAACTGCCGGAGGAAAAACGCCAAGCTCTTTTTTGGGAACATCAGGCACTGCGCCAAATAAACAGCGCAGGCAAGGTTCATCTGGTTTGATCACCATCACTTGCCCCTCATACTGAAAAACCGCGCCGTGGATTAAAGTTTTTTTGGCTTTGACACAAGCGTCATTAGCTAAAAATCGGGTCTCAAAATTATCCGCGCAATCAGCAATCAAATCATAACCTTTAATAATCTCGTCAATATTTTCTTTCGTTAATCTCAAAACATGAGTATTTATTTCTATTTCTGGATTGGCGACTAAAAGCTTTTCTTTAGCTAAGGAAGCTTTAGCCTCCCCAATTTCGTCAGTTCCATAAAGTATCTAACGGTGCAGGTTTGAAAGTTCCAATTTGTCAGAATCAACCAAGCCAAGCTCGCCTATACCCATGCGAGCTAAATAAGTTGAAACAACCGAACCCAATCCCCCAGTCCCTATTACCAAGCATCTAGCCCTTTTTAACTTAGCTTGTCCCTCCACCCCAAACTCCGGTAAAATTATTTGCCGTCTATATCTATCCATTATCCACCTGCCATAAATTTAATCAATCCTGTCCCCGTCACTTATTAACTGGCCAGCATACTCACCTTTAGGCACTATTCCCTCATTTAACTGGACCACTGTCAGTTCTGGACGCAGCTGGTGAGCCTCAAGTAACTTGGCCACAGTTAATTTTCCAATCAGCTCTTTTTTTTCGCCATTTACCGTAATCGCCATTTTTATCAACCCCCTATAAAAGCGCGGTCCCAGTCTTTAAAAACCGGCTCGTAACCTTTGGCACTAATCGCCACCATAACCTCGGCCAGCGAACGCTGGTCAGAGACCGCAAACTGCTCCTTGGCCTGGCAATTTGAATAGCCGCCAGGTGAAGTCTTGGACTCCGCGCTCATCTGGGTGATGCCGAGCAAAATTAAGTTATCACGCAAGGCAGCCGACTCTCTTGTTGACATGACTAAGCCAACGGTTGGCAGCATAATCCGCAAGCGACAAATCATTTCAACTAACTGGGTGTCAGAAACCGGATATGGTGGTTTAAACCTTGCGCCAGAGTCCTTGAGCCGCGGAAAAGAGATCGAAATTTGCGAGCGCCAAAATTTCTTCTTTAAATACTTTGCATGCTCAGCCAAGGCTGCGAGCTCATCCTGCCAAGAAGCTAAACCTAAAAGCGCACCAATATTGATCCGATAAAACCCTGCCCTGCCCGCCCGCTCCGGGGTCTCCAAGCGATAATCATAGTCAGACTTTGGCCCACTGGGATGATATTGCTTATAAAGCTCCCGATTATACGTTTCTTGGTAAATTGTTAACCCATCAACCCCGGCCTCAAAAAGAATTCGATACTCTTCCTCTGACAGCGGAAAAATTTCCAGAGAGATTGATTCAAACTTTTCGTGCAGTCGGCTGACAACATCTTGCAAATACTCAAGGGTGATTTTGTCCCGTTTTTCCCCAGCAACCAGCAAGACATGGCGAAAACCCTTTTGATAAAGAAGCTCTGCCTCGGCCATGACTTGATTCACAGAAAGCATGTCCGAACCTTCATTATTGGCAAACCCGCAATAAACACATTCGTTGTCACACTCATTATTAAGATAAAGAGGAACATAAAGCAAAATCGTGCGGCCAAAATGTTTAAGCGTTAACTCTTGGGCCTGCTCTGCAATGGACTCAAGTTCTATCATTGCAAAAACCCGGTCAGTGGCGAAGAAGCCGAAGCTTTAGTTTGGGGAGCTTTTAAGCCAACCTCAAAAGCTGTACGGCCAGCCATTACGGCTAACCTAAAAGCCTCTGCCATTCTAACGGGATCGCGAGCAATCGCGATGGCCGTGTTGACCATAACCGCGTCAGCCCCCAGCTCCATGGCTTCAGCTGCATGAGATGGCGCACCTATGCCAGCGTCAACTATCACAGGGATATTCGCCTGTTCAATAATAATTTTAATCGCTTCACGAGTAGTTAACCCTTGATGAGAGCCAATTGGTGAGCCCAGCGGCATGACGGTAGCACAGCCAACATCTTCCAGCCTTTTCGCCAGGACTGGATCAGCATTTATATAAGGCAGGACAACAAAACCCTCTTTAACGAGAATTTCCGCAGCTTTTAAGGTTTCGATTGGATCTGGCAGCAAATAGTTAGGGTCTGGGGTAAGCTCTAACTTTATCCAATTACCTCCGCCACCAGCTTTAGCCAACCTGGCGATCCTAACTGCTTCATCAGCAAAACGAGCCCCTGAAGTATTGGGAAGGAGCAAATATTTTGAGCGGTCCACTGCGTCCAAAATATCTTCGTGTTTAGCGTTGAGGTCAACACGTCTAATAGAAACCGTAACAATTTCAGCCCCAGAAGCAAATAAACTTTCAGCCAAAATTTTATTTGAGGGGAATTTACCAGTCCCAATAATTAAGCGGGATTTAAAAGTCTTTTCAGCAATTTTTAACATTTTCCCTCCGCAGGTCCTAACCTGTTCAGGTTCTTTAGGTCCTTCGGTTGCTCCGAAGTTCTCAGTCCCGCATCTTTCAAGGGACTCCCCTCTATTTCTCGTCCAACTTTTGTCTAGCGCTATAGTTCACAATCGTATTTTTACTCAAATCAACATTAGGGACAATGATCAAGCCCTTATCATCACCTAAAAACTTGGAGCGCCTGATCCCAATTTCTAATACTTTAGCCATCTGTCCCGCAGGAAGTTTAATTGTATCCCCAACCATAAACGGCCGATCAATCATAATTAGAAAACCGGCAATCAAATTAGCAATCGTATCCTGGGCAGCCAGGGCGATAGCCAGGGAGCCTACCCCTAAGGTTGCCAGGATCGCGTTTATATTAATCCCCAAGTAACTGAAGATAGCCACTAAACAAACCGACCAAAGAATGACGCTGGCTGTCCGGCTAAAAAGAGGGAGAAATTGGTCGTCCAGCAGGGTTTTGCTCTTTAAAACCACGCTCACCTTGTACCAATCAAAAAACGCGGCCATACTTTTTTGAAAAAAATAAAAGACAGCCAAGACTGTGACCACAAAAAATGTCCGGTTTATTAAAATAAGATATTCTTGCGGGACAAAGGCTTTTAGCCTTAGCCAGAACCAAAAATAGAAAACTAATAAAACAATAACAAACAAAAAAGATAATAAAGCCTTTCTGAAAAGCAATTTAAGCATATTATTATCATATCACATATTAAACCTTTTTTGGCTTGCTTTACTATTAATTTAAGCCTATGACATGAACAAATTTATGTCACTATTAAAGTTCATCAAGGCCTTGCCAAAATCAATCCAATTTTGTCTTGGAATTGTTATAACCATAATCCTTGGCTTAATTGATTATCAGACCGGGACCCAGGCAGGGTTTTTCGTTTTCTACTTTATACCTATTTTTTTTATAACTTGGAACATTGGCTTAATATCAGAAATTATTATGGTTTTTTTGTGCAGCCTTGTCTGGTTTATCGCTAACTCTTTTGGCATTTTAACCAATACAAATCTTTTGCTTCACCTCTGGAATCTTTTTGTCCGCTTTTTGGTTTTCCTAATAATTTGTTACTCGACCTGGAATACAAAAACCCAACAGCAACTTAAACAAAACCTCTCCCATTTTATTATCCATGACCTGCGCAGCCCCTTGTCTAACATAATAATGAGCCTGGGTGTTATCGAAGAACTAAACCCAGGAAGAAAAATTAATACTTATGTCAAGATGGCTAAAATATCCGGCACCAGAATGCAAAACCTGATCAATGCTATCCTTGACCTGGATAGGCTGGAAAGAGGAAAAATGCCGGTTAAGCTTGCCCCAGTCAATTTAATTACCCTAGTTAATGCCAAAGAAATCACCTCTGTCTGGGCAGAGAGAAGCGGGGTAGCCATAAAAATAAATGATAATATCAACAACAAAACAATCACCACAGATGAGAGCTTGCTGCAGCGAGTGCTGGTAAACATTTTTAGTAACGCTATTAAAGTATCGCCAAAAGGATCAGTGATTAATTGTGAACTTGGGCTAAATCAAGAAAACAAAATTCTTGTCAAGATTACCGACCAAGGACCAAAGATCCCTCCTGACAAATTAAAATCAATCTTTGATATCTACACTCAAATAGAGGTCAGAAAAGCAGGCGCCAACATCGGCAGCGGCCTGGGCCTCACGTTTTGTAAATTAGCCATCGAATCGTTAAAGGGGGATTTGTGGCTTGAAAGCGACGGCCAAAACGAAACATCAGTCCTCTTCACCCTCCCTAATGCTTAACCAGCTTAGAAACCATCACAGAAACAAAACCTCGTCTTTTCAGCTTTTTAACGCTCATTCGGCAGCCGTGCTATTACAAAGGAACTTTTTCACTTCAGTTTTATCTTAACAGATTTCCCAAGCAAAAGATCAACCGCTTGCTCGCCAACCATCACACTAACCCCCCGCCCAGCTTTAACAGTCAAGGTAATTGAGCCAGGGGTAATTACGACTGTCAGCCAGCTCCCTTGCCAAAAACAAGAAAAGCTAAGTTCCTGCCACTTTTGGGGGAGCCAGGGAGTAAAAGTTAATTTGCCACGCCGCACTTTCATCCCAGCAAATCCGTGGATAACGCTCATCCAAGCGCCGCCCGTCGCTGCGGCATGTATCCCATCGGCCGCGTTTTTGTTGGCATCAACCAAATCAAGATAAGCAGTCTTTAAGAAATACTTATAAGCCGAATGATGATCACCAGTCTCTAGTCCCATCAAGGCATAAATACAGGGAGAAAGTGACGACTTGTGCATGGTCCTGGCTTCATAATACCGGTAGTTCTTCTTTTTAACCTCGGGAGAGAAACGGTCTAAGAAGAGATAAAGGAGCAGGACTACATCAGCCTGCTTAAGCAACTGGGTCCGCTCAAGTTTTGACTCGTCTATCCCCTTGGGAAAAAGGGGGAGTCCATTTTTGTCGGGCTTGCCAGCCTTAAAGTCCTTGAGGCTGAAATAGCCTTCAAATTGCTCGATTAAATCGGTCTTTTGATCATAGGGAAAAAGCAGGGTTTTAGAGATAACCTGCATCCTTTCAACTTCATCTTCTTTAAGCTTAAGCTTGGCCACTAGCTCTTTCAGAATATCCGGGACATGTTTTTTCATCCTATTGTAAAGGCGAACAGCCAACTCTAAGTTCCAAATGACCAGATAATTAGTAAAGGCGTTGTTGTCAACATGCTCATGAAACTCATCTGGCCCAATAACCTTGCGGATCTCATAGCGGCCGCGCCGCTTTTCAACCCGCGAGAGCCAAAAGCGGGCGGTCTGAAAAATCATCTCTGCCCCATATTTATACAGGAAATCATTATCGCCGGTAGCATTAATGTAATTATTGATCCCATAGACAACATCAGAAACAATGTGGTGCTCTTCTTCTCCGGTAAAAATCTTGACCTTAGAGCCGTCTTCGCGCAAGCCATAACTTGGGGTCATCTCCAGACCGCTGTCTGCACTCTCCCAGGCAAACTTAGCCCCCTGATAGCCCAACTCAGCCGCGTTTTGCAGGGCTTTCTCCATCGTGTAATAGCGGTACATTAAAAGACGTTTTGCTTCATCAGGATAATTATAGATGTAAAATGGGAGCATAAATATTTCCGTATCCCAAAACACATGCCCCCTATACCCTTCACCAGTCAAAAACTTGGCACCAACACTGACCGTTGGGTCATGGTGGGGCTTGGCAATTAATAAATGGTACAAGTTAAAGCGCAAGCCCAATTGAGCCTTCTGATCACCCTTGATCCCAATATCTATCTGCCCCCACTGTTTTTCCCGCTCCTTGAGGTGATGGCTAAGACAAGCTTCAACCCCTTCATAGACCATATCCCGCAAAAGATCAGTGGTCGCAGCCTCAAGTTGGCGTTCATAACCTTCGCGGCTGGTGTAGGTGGCAATCCATTTGGTAAAATTATAGCTTTTATTTTTCTCAGCCTTAAACGTTATCAATTGGGTGACTTTTTCACCAAAGATCCGATTGACCCTGTTAGCCACAAGTGGCGCATTATTAAAAACCGTAGTAGCCGCCATGGCAATCCTGGTTTTATTGTCTCGGGCTTGCATCTCCAGATAAATATGGTCGTCAGAACGGCTCATCCGCACCAGGGTCAGATGCTTAACCCGCTCCCGAGGAAAATATCCAGCGTTGGTTACTTCACCGTTTAAACCGCTGTAGACCTTGATCTCTCCAGTAAAGTTAAAAGGAGTAATGGTAAAATCAATCAGCGCCCCCCTCACTTGGTGGCTAAAGACCACCCGCCTGGTCTCAAGCTGCAAAATCTTACCCTCTGGCGTCTTAAATTTGGTCAAGCGATGGAGGGTCCCCTTTTTCAGGTCAAGGATTCGCTCGTGCCTTAATACCTTACAGGTATCAACAGCAACTTTACGTTCTCCCAGCCAAATAGCTACGTCAACCCAGCCGGGGGCTTTGACTAGCTCCGGCACATAACCTTCGGACTTATCAAAAATACCAGCAATAAAAACGCCGCGGTTACTGCCATGCGGGTTTTCCTCAAGAGATCCCCTCACCCCTAAATAACCATTGCCCAAAGTAAAGAGCGATTCATAAAGGCCTTGCTTTTCACTAGCAAAATTTTTCTCTTTGATCAACCAGTCGTTAGAACTTTTGGTAAAATGTTTTGACATTTTCTAGTCCTTTCCCAGCCCAACTATTTCCGCCAGGCTTATCTCTTTAAGATCCTTAACAACCCTATTGGCCAATTGTAGCCCAACCCTGTCGTTGTGGCGGTTGATCCCGACACAGTAAAAACTACCAGCAAACGCTGCTTCTACCCCGGATTTTGCGTCCTCAAAAACCACGCATTCCTTAGGGGCCAGGCCAATCTTTTTAGCTGCAGTTAAAAAAATCTCCGGGTCGGGTTTTCCCTTCTTAAAATCAGCCCCTGAAACATTGGCATCGAACAGTTCAAAAATTTTAATTTTCTTGAGGATCATGACCGCGTTTTTGCTTGAGGAAGCCGCCACCAGCTTTATTTTATTAGTTTTCATCTCTTTGATCAAGACAATTGTTGACTCAAAAATTTCCAGGGGTTCATTTTCTAGGAGTTCAAGATAATACCCTTGTTTAATATCGCCGGCTTTTGTAATCTCGTCAGGTGATAAATCAGTCAATATCGCAGCTACCCCCGCTAGCCTGGGCCGACCATCGACTTTGGCTAGATAGTCGGCCATAGTAAAGTCATAACCGTACTGCTGAAACATCTTTTGCCAAGCTTTAAAATGAAAAGGGACGGTATTAACAATTACCCCATCAAGATCAAAAATCGCGCCTTTAATCATAGTGAAATCAAATCCCCTTCCCCAATCTCTTTGGCCCTGACACCATGATGCTGTTTCTTATAACCAGCCAGCGCTGCTTTATAAACATTTAACATCTTAGTCGCATAGATCTTTTTGGTATATTTTTCTGCCACTAATTTTCGGCCGGTTTGACCGAGTTTACCCGCTAATTTAGGACAAGCTAATAGCTCAATCATCTTTTCAGCTAAAGCTTTGTGGTCCCTAATTGGTATCACATATCCATTGACGTCATTATGAATTATCTCTGGCATCCCGCCGGCCTGAGTCACAATTATCGGCTTGGCTGTTGACATCGCCTCTAGCATTGCTAAGCCAAAAGGCTCCTGGACAGATGAAGGATAGACCACTACATCAGCTAAACGATAAAGGTCTGGCATCTCCTTATCAATATTAAAAGTATTAATATAAACGCTATCTTCCAGCCCCAAATGCTTGATCAAGCTCATAAAAAAAGCAATATCCTTGTTCTGGCTCAAGCCCCAATCAATAATATTGCCGCTCCCAGACATCAACAAAAAGGCGTCAGGAAATTTTTCTTTGACCAGCTTAAAAGCACAGATGGTTATGTCACAACCTTTGGCCAATCCCATCCTAGCTGGATGAAAAATTATTCTTTTATTACCCTTTAGGACAGGGTGATCTTTGAATATTTTAGGGGCTGGTTTACCAGGAGCAAACTTGTCGCTATCAATGCCGTGCCAAAGGGTGCTGATTTTTTCTTCTGGCACCCCAACCGCCACCATCTCCCGGGTAATATAATCACTGATCGAGATAATTTTGTCCCAGGCCACCTTGCAGGTCAAATCAAGAAAAAGCTTATCAGTCCAGATATTATGAGCAGTCAAAATCAACGGAATTTTATGGCTTAAAGCGTAATGTTCAACCGTACGAATATGGTAGCGGCTGAAATAATGCATATTATGGACATGGATAACATCTGGCTTGGCCCTGTCCAAAAATTGGCAGGTAACATCATGGACATTGTCGTCAACTTCCTGAAACCCGCTTTTGAATAGCCAGTTTAAATCATAAAATTGGCTGCGATAAATTTGGGCACCATGAAAGTTAAAATGTTCAGGGGAACCTTCAGCTGAACCAGTGAGTAGCGAAACATAATGCCCCATTTTCACCAGCTCTGGCAACATAAAAACCAGGTGGGTTTCAACCCCACCGATGATTGGAGGAAAACCCCAGTGCAGTGCAGCAATTCTCATAACAAATCCCCCCTAAAGTATACTAGTATGCCTAAAAAGTTTAGTAATGTCAATTTTGGCTTATTAGATGTAGCAGCAACGTGATAATGTCCGGATTGGGCAAAGTGAAAATGTCCGGTTTTGGTTAGCAAGAAATCGGCATATTTTGGGATAAACCTCTAA
>PEYM01000073.1 GCA_002774365.1 Candidatus Saganbacteria bacterium CG08_land_8_20_14_0_20_45_16
GTTTATGAAGCAAACAAGGAGGTGAGAGAAACTAAACAGCAAAATCGGAAACTCGTACTCCAAAATGCTGTCTAGACAAATCAGTCCAGTCCAGGGTTGACAATTTGAACTAGTTGATATATACTTGAGCTATCAAGGATGTGTTAAGCCTATGAAAAAAGCAAATGAATCAATAAAATTTATCTTGGAGCTGGCCAAGACGCAGGCTATTGTTGGGCGTCGTTTCGACTGCGGGCTGGGTGGACTTGGCCTTAATGAATTCACAATTTTATATCATTTGAGCGTGGCAAGCGAGGGGAAAATGCGTAGGATAGACCTGGCTAATAAGATTGGGCTCACGGCTTCCGGGGTGACACGGCTATTGCTGCCCATGGAAAAAATTGGGTTGGTAAAAAGCGGGGCCAGTGAGAGCGATGCCCGGACTCGTTTTGTTATGATTGCTCCGGGCGGTAGTCTTAAATTAAAAGAAGCAATGGAGCGAATGGAGCTGTTGCTGACAGAAATGATACCATTGAGAAAAAACAGTGAGATCAAAAAAACAGCTGAATTTCTTGCTGATTTAGGGATGCGCGCGCGTTAGCAATGAAAATTACTTCAGCCAAATTCATCAAGGGAATTAGGGGGTTGGACGCTGTCTTAGATGCCCTCTTGCCGCAAATCGCTTTTATCGGCCGGTCCAATGTTGGGAAATCAAGTGTGATCAATTCTCTGGCCGGGCAAAATGATTTGGCTATCTCAAGCTCTTTGCCTGGCCGCACCAAGGAAATCAACATATTTTTGATCAATCAGGCTTTTTATTGGCTTGATCTTCCAGGCTATGGTTTTGTCAGGGCTTCTTACGAGGTGCGAGAACAGCTTTTTAAATTAATTGATTGGTACCTCTTTAAATCACCATATCAACAAAAAAAGGTTGTGCTAATTATTGACGCGAATATTGGACCAACAGACAAAGACTTTGCAATGCTGCAGACTTTAGAAGACTTTCAAAAAAACATTATAGTTGTCGCCAATAAAATTGACAAAATAAAGAAAACAAAATATGCAGGCCAGCTTCAAGAAATTCAAGGTTTAATCGGGGCACATAAAATCATCCCATATTCTTCCTGTAATAAAATCGGCCTAAAGGTCTTAGCTTGCGAGATCTTTAACTAATGCTGCAAATCCATAACTTATCTTTAGCTTTTGGCGCGCAGACACTTTTTGACGATGTCAGCTTAACTATCAATGGCGGAGAGAGGATCGGGCTGGTTGGCCGCAATGGCTCGGGGAAAACCACGCTTTTTAAGCTGATCACAGGTGAGCTTGAGCCTAGCTCCGGACACCTTGGCTTACCTAAAAATTATAGCGTGGGCTATCTTAAGCAGCATCTCAAGTTTACTGAAGCCACGGTGCTGGCCGAAGCTTGCCTGGGACTTAGGGTTGATGAAAAAGACCAAGTTTGGAAAGCAGAAAAAATCTTAAGCGGCTTGGGCTTTAGTGAGGAGGAGTTTTGCAAGTCCCCGGCCGAGTTTTCTGGCGGTTTTCAAGTTCGTTTGAATTTAGCCAAAGTCCTCTTGGCCGAGCCCCATCTTTTACTCTTAGACGAGCCGACCAATTATCTGGATATTATCTCCATTAGGTGGCTAACGCGGTTTTTAAAGCGTTGGAGCAATGAGCTGATTATTATTACCCATGATCGCAATTTTATGAACAGTATTACCACTCATACTGTGGCTATCCATCGGCAAAAGATTAAAAAAGTCAAAGGCGATACCATTAAGATTTTTGAGCAGATCGCGGTTGAAGAAGAGGTTTATGAAAAGACCAGGAGCAAAGAAGAAAAGCGTCGAGAAGAGACGATGGGTTTTATTAATAGGTTTCGGGCGTCAGCGGCTCGCGCCAGTTTGGTCCAATCAAGGGTTAAAGCCTTAGAAAAAATGGGGACAAAAGAAGAACTGGTTAAAATTGCGGATTTAGGTTTCCGCTTTAATTCTGTGAGGTTTGAGGCCCAAAACCTGATGAGGATCAATAATTTAACTTTTGGCTACACTGACGAGCGCACCTTAATTGAAAACCTTTCAATTGATATTAGTAAAAAAGACCGGATCTGCGCTATCGGCAAAAATGGTAAAGGGAAATCCACTCTCTTGCGCTTGCTGGCCAAAGAGCTGGTACCCAAAGCCGGCGAAATTATTCCTCACCCAAACTGTCAGCTTGGTTATTTTGGCCAGACCAATATCGAACGACTGCACCCAGGGCTGACCATTGAGGAAGAATTTGCTAAGCTGCGGCCGGATCTAAGCTATTCCAATATCCGCAGGACTTGTGGGGCGATGATGTTTCCCGGAGATTTAGCCTTAAAAAGGATTGCAGTGCTTTCCGGCGGAGAAAAAAGCCGCGTTTCTTTAGGGAAAATCCTGCTTTCATCGACTAATATGTTGCTGCTAGATGAACCGACAAACCATTTGGATGTTGAGTCTTGTGATTCAATGATTGCTGCGCTTGATGAATTTTCCGGGGCAGTGGTGATTGTGACCCATAGCGAAATGTTTCTCCATCATTTGGCTAACAGGCTGATTGTTTTTAATGAAGACCGCGTTTTTGTTTTTGAAGGTTCCTATCAGGACTTTTTGGACAGGGTAGGGTGGGAAGCAGCGGCCAGACAATCTTTGAAAGTTAAAACAACAAATTTGGCAAAGACGAGAAAGCAAGAGCTTGAGGCTGAATACCATAAAAAGCATAAAGAGTTGCACACTAAGATTGCCAAGGTTGAAAAGCAGCTTGACCGTGAAGCCTTGGCGCTTGACGGGGTTAATCATAAGTTAGTTAATGTTACCGCCCTAAATGGTGATGAGATCCAAAAATTGCAGATTTTAGCTTATCAGCATCAACAGATACTTGATTCAGGATATAAAGAGCTTGAGCTCTTGATTGCCGAGCTTGATAAAATAAAAGCCCCTGATCAATCTGCTTAATAGCAGGTGAGTCAGGGGCTAATTTTTAAAAACTAAACAAGTGGCTTAGAATCTATTGCGACCAGAATCTCTGCGATTGTCTGACCTTTCTTCCCTAGGCCGGGCTTCGTTGCAAGTGAGTTCACGATCTCCCCATTTAGCACCACTGAGAGCAGCGATCGCCTTTTGGGCAGCTTCGTCATCCATATCAACGAATCCAAATCCTTTGGATTTGCCAGTCATTTTATCAGTGATTATTCTGGCTGACTTAACTTCGCCGAACTCTGCGAACTTTTGTTCCAGCTCTTCGTTAGTAGCAGACCAGGGTAAATTACCTACAAAAATACTTTTCATAACTATAAACCTCCTTTTGATTATCTTTCTGCGATTAACAGGATGTGAGGCCTAAAATGAGGCTTCGTCACGATCATTGTGCAGAAATTAATGATCTTCAACTATTAATCTCGACTTTACTGTTTATATTATAGCATAGATTTACATTATGAT
>PEYM01000022.1 GCA_002774365.1 Candidatus Saganbacteria bacterium CG08_land_8_20_14_0_20_45_16
ATTTTGATTTCCTCCTCGTTTATACTTATATTCTACCGCTCAAGAAGGAAACCCGAACCCATTTTACCTGTCCAAATTCTTCAGTCCATTATAGTCAGAGGAATTGGTGAAGATATTGAGAGAGATAGGAGAGCGATACGAGTATGTGATTGATACGGTGGGGACAGACGGGGATCATGTGCATGTTTTTTGTGGGGCGGCACCGAGACATTCGCCAGCAGAGATCATGCGAGTTTTGAAAAGCCTCAGCGCAAGGGAAATGCTGGAGCGGATACCGGAGATACGGAAAGAATTATGGGGAGCAGCGTTTTGGGGGGACGGATACTATGTTGGAACAGTGGGAGACGGTGTAACAGAAGAAAGTATAAAGAAATATATTGAGAAACAAGGAAAAGATGATGAACACAAAGCTTTCGCTCAGATGCGATTGTTTAATTTGTAAGGGGTGGGGAGCTACAGACCAAGAAACCCCACCGCTTGCGGTGGGGAGTTAGGTCATTCACCTCTTGACACATAGCTTATCACATCAAAAGGCATTGTCAACAACTAAATTTTAATTATAAGCAAGTCAACCCTTTTTCTAAGTAGTTTTGAACATAATCAGCCACAGCCACCTCAAGCTCTCGCGGCTCATACCTCATCCCTGTTGTCCTTAATTTGGTCAGATCAGCTTCGGTAAAATACTGGTACTTATCCTTAATGTTCTCCGGCATATCAATGTATTCGATATTAACCGGCAGGCTTAAAGCAGTAAAAATCGCTGCGGCTAAATCATTCCACGTCCTAGCTTTGCCTGAACCTACATTATATATACCCTTAACCTGCTGGTTTTGATAAAAGGCCCACATCAGATCAATCACATCTTTAATATAAACAAAGTCACGCTTTTGCCCACCATCTTTAAACTCCGGCTTATAAGACTTAAAAAGCCTAATTTTCTTATCTTTTTTAATCTGCTGATAAGCCTTAACTACTAGACTGCGCATCTCTTCCTTGTGATATTCATTCGGACCAAAGACATTAAAATATTTAAAGCCAACCACTTGGCCAGTCAATTTATTATCCAGCAGCCAGAGGTCAAAATCTTGCTTGGACTGACCGTAAAGATTTAACGGTTTAAGTTTTGAAATTTGGGAGTCTTGGTCAGAATATCCCTCTCCCCCAGCCCCATACGTCGCGGCTGAGCTGGCATAAAAGAAGGGGATTTTTTCATCAAGCGCCCACTTGGCCAAACTCTTAGAATACTCAAGGTTGTTTTGTCGCAAATATTCAGCATCAGTTTCCATGGTTGAAGAACATGCGCCAATATGAAAGATAGCTTTAACTTGCCCCTGCAGCTTGCCTTTGTTAATTCCTGTAATAAAATCTTTTTTCTCAATAAAATCCAAAAAGAATTTACCTTTGAGGTTTGCCATCTTAACTTCAGAATCATTGTGGTCAACAACCAAAACCTCTTTTTCATCCATTTCATTAAATTTGGCCAAAAAACAGCTGCCAATAAAACCAGCCCCGCCAGTCAAAACAATTATCTGGCTTTGGCCCACTTTAATTCTCCCTCTTGCCAATCAAGTTTTAACCTGCGCCGGCCTTGGGTTAATTTTCTGCCAAAAATATAGCCGCTCAAAAGCGGCAGGGCAACGCTGGGCTCAACCCAAGCCATAGCAAATTTGGCGTCCTTCTTAACCTTGCCCCACGACTGTCCCTCACTTAAAGTCGAGCTGGAAAGCCCGCCGTCCTGTGTGACCGCGGTCGTGATCTGCAAAGCATAATCATGACCTCGCTGCCGGCCGTACAAATAGCCCATGACAATCGAATCATTAATGTAATTCTTAGGCACGCCGCCAGCCACATAAAATGCCGCTGTTTTTTTTGACTTAACAACAAGCTGCAATATTTCACAATTATCAGCAATGGCGTCAATGACCACGGCTGGTTTTCCAGACTGTTTGGCCCGCACCCGATGCTCGGTCAAGCCAATCCCAATCGACGAATCATTAAGCGCCGGCACAAAAATTGGGACCCCACATTTTCTACATTGGTAAAGGATTGATTCTTCATCAGTTATCTTTTCAGCCAACTTGGCCACAAAAGCCCGGCTAGAAAGCATCGCTGGCGCCAGCTCATCGGCAACTTGAGCACAAAACTGATCAGCCTGCCAAACCTTCTCCTCATCAATATAAGTATCATAAATCCGGTCGATCAATAAGTCGCGCAAGTGGCCGTCTTGGACCGCCGGGATGCCGATAAAATGACCAAAACCCAAAGCCGCATAAAGGTCCTGATATATAATCGCGCCAGTTGAAACAATGACGTCAACCGCGCCCTTGACCACTAAATCCCTGATAACCCGGCGCAAGCCAGCCGCGATCAAAGGGCCGGCTAGACCAAGAAAAACGGTTGGCCGGGCTTTATCCCGATAGATCCCTTTCAGGACCTTAGCACAAAGACCAATATTGCGCGCCTGAATTGACATCTGCCCCATCGCCTCGACCAGATCAGCGACACTAGTGCTCTCGTCTATCTGAAGTTGATTGACCCGCTGCTTAAGCAGTCCACGTTTTTGCAAACGTTCAGAGCCTTTGAGGGAACCGCAAGAATATAAAAATTTTTCAGGACTCATTTTTTTGCCAGTAGCTCATTGATCTCAGCTAGCAGTTCTTCTGATTTAAATGGTTTGGTAATATACGCCTCTGCCCCCATTTCCTTGCCTCGATTAATATCTGTTTTTTGGGTCTTGGCTGTTAGGATAATGACCGGGATGTTCTTATAATTTTCATCAAATTTTAGCATCCGGCACAGCCTAAAGCCATCAAGCTTAGGTAACATAATATCAAGAATGATCAGGTTAGGTTTTTCTGTTCTAGCCTTGCTCAAGCCTTCGGACCCATCAGCCGCAGTGATCACCTCAAATTGGTTGGCCTCCAGCCGCAATTTTATCGCCTCCCGCATCTCAGCCTCATCTTCAACAATCAGTATCTTAACTTTTTCGCTCACCGTGTTTCCTCCTTCTAGGTAAAACAAAGATAAATTTTGCGCCGACTCCTTTTTGGCTCTCGGCCCAAATATTGCCACCGTGCATTTCAATTATCCCCTTGCAAATTGACAGGCCTAGGCCCGTACCCTTGGGCGAAGCCTCGTCTTCTGGATGGATCCTGACAAAACGCTCAAAGATCTTGGACAAATCCTCTGCCCCCAGTCCTACCCCATTGTCTTGGACAAAACTAACAACCTTGTCGTCAGAATAGCCTACCCCGATAATAATTTCTCCCCCCCTTTCCGTGTATTTAATCGCATTGTCAATTAAATTAATGTAAACCCGCAGCATTTGTTCGGGATCACACCAGATGACAATCGGCTCAGGACAATCAAGCTTGACCGCTATTTCCTTTTCCACAGTCCGGCCTTTGAACATAGCTACCACTTTGTCGACCAGCTCCACCAAGTTGGTTTCTTGCATATTAAGAGTAAGCAACCTGGACTCGATCCTTGAGATATCTAATAAATTATCAAGGATCCTGGCCAAACGGTCTACATTGGACTGAGAAGAGACCAACAGCTTTTGTTGGGTCTCATTGACCTTGCCCAGCACCCCGTCAATAATCAAGGAAATGTTCTCTCTAATAATTGAAAGCGGGGTACGTAGCTCATGGGAAGAAGTAGAAACAAAATCATCCTTAAGCCGGTCAACATCTTTCATCTTTTCCAAAGTAACCAAGAGCTCCATATTTTTCTGTGATAGTTCTTGGCGGTGCTGGCTAAGCAGCTTAGCAAAATAATAGATCGTCGCTGCAAAAAGAAAAATAGACACCGTGGTAAAAACCGCTTTATTATTAATGACCAACAAAAGTTCGCGCGGCGAAAGGTTAAAGCTAGCTCCATAAATAGGGATGATTTGCAAAAAAGCCAGGGCCAGCAAGACAAGATAAAAAACAGCAGAAAAAAGCGCAATGATAAACACGGACAAGGAATAATATGAAAACATGCCAAAACCAGAAACAACGATCAAGACCAAATATAAGAACCAGTAAGGGCTTTCTACCCAACCAGTAATGTAGATCAAAAAGGTAATCGCCAAGGTATCAAAGGCCAGAAAGACCACACTGGTCATAGTGATCTGCCTTAATCCTGGCTTTTGCTTAAACCAAAGCAAAAGATGAGCCATAATATTGTAGAACAAGACAAAGAGCAAAAGCCATAAGCTTAATGGCATATCTCTTAGGAATGAAAAGCCAAACATAAGAAAGCCTAGAACAACTATCAGATAACGGATCCAAATCCCCCAATAAGATTTCTCTTTAATATCATTGATCAGGAGTTGGTCTTCCTCTTTTTTTAGCTCAGCAAATTTTTGGGCGTAGAGATCTTTATTCATTATTTGATCCAAAACATCCCGGTCTTGGCAGAATAATCCAGATAACGCTGGCCAAACTTTTTAGTCAAATCAAATTTTTCCTCAAAGTAGGCCTTAAGCCAAATGATCAGTAACATAAACATGCCAAAATAAAAAGAATAGACCGCTGACCAAACCCACCACCAACCAACATAAATAAAGATCAAACTAAGATATTGGGGATGCCGCACCCAAGCATATGGCCCAGCAGTCAGCAAATTTTCGCCTTTTTCAACCTTGGCCAGACACCATTGGCGCCAGGACCAGAGTAAAAGCGCCAAGCCAATCAAAACAAAAAGACCGCCGGCAATCCGCCACCAAAAAAAATCAAGCTCAAAGCGCGGTTGCACAAAAGCCACAGTAACCAAGGGCAAGAACACACCCAAGGAAAGCATCAACCATCTAATAGCTTTTAGGCCCGGCTGTTCAGCTAAGATCAACACGAAAGCAAATAAAAACAAAAAAACTATCTGATTAACCATTAAACACCCCTCTTTGTTTGTTAATTTTATAACAAACGCCGCTAATTCACAACTATTGATGTACCCCACCGTTATAATCTCCCTTGTCTTGCCAAAAATAACAGGCTATAATTTTCATATGCGTAAAATACTCTTGGTCGTGGGTGGGCTTTTAATTTTGATAAGTAGCAGTGCTTTGGCCACCCAGATCATCAGTTTACCTAAGCCAGTTTATGATTCTTCGATTTCATTAGAAAAAAGCATTGCCCACCGCCGCTCAGAACGCAGCTATCTTGAAAGCCAGTTAAGCCAAGAACAGCTCTCGCAAATTCTCTGGGCTGCCGAAGGAATTACTGACCAAACCTACGGCTTTCGCAGCGCCCCATCAGCTGGCGCTTTATATCCCCTAACTATTTATGTGGTTGAAAAAGACGGGGTCTTCCGCTACCTGCCTGACAGCCACAAATTAGCCAAGCTCTTTGACGATGACAAGCGTCCCTCCTTGGTCAGAGCCTCCCTGGGACAAGTGTGCATTCGAGAAGCCCCTGTTTCCTTAGTCATTGCCGCTAATTTTAGAATAACGCAGGCTAAGTACGGCGCCCGCGCCTTTCGCTATGTTTGCATGGAGGCCGGCCATGTAGCTGAAAACATTCACCTCCAAGCGGTTGCCCTAGGTTTAGCTTCACTAGCGATCGGGGCTTTTTGGGACGATGTTATTAAGAAAGACCTGGACCTACCAGAAAACCAAGACCCACTTTACATTATCCCAATTGGTTATGTTAAGCAATGGCCAGAAAAAAAATAAATTTAACCAGACTTTTAGCGCTGCTCGTCATCATGTTGGCTATTCTTCATGTCTACCTAACAATCTTTTTGCCTAAATGGATCCCTGGCCCTTTGCGCGTTGGGACAATCAGCCAACCCTTTAATCTGCTAGTCCTGGGCGTAGACACCACTTATAACTCTGAAACAAAAAAACCAATGCCTGAACTGGCTGGACGCACCGACACTATCATGCTAGTACACCTAGACCCAATTCATAATCAATTTAACACCTTATCTATCCCGCGTGATACCTACACCACGCTTCCTGGCTTTGGTCAGACAAAAATTAATGCCGCTAATGTTTACGGCGGGACAGAACTAGCACTGCAAGCTATCACTAATCTAACTGGGGTTAAGATCAATTACTTCATTACTTTCAAGCCTTCGTTTATCAGCCAGCTAGTTGATCTTTTGGGCGGCGTTTACCTTGAGGTAGAAAAAGACATGGAATATGTTGACCACGCCCAGGGACTTAACATCAATCTAAAAAAAGGCTATCAGAAGCTGTCCGGCAAACAAGCCCATGACTATATCAGGTACAGGCATGATCTCTACGGAGACCTGGGACGGATTGAACGTCAGCAAAAATTCATGAAAGCCTTGGGCCAGCGGCTTAGCCGGCCTAGTAACATTATTAAAGCCCCTTTTATTATTTATGTCCTGTCAAGAGAAATAAAAACTAACCTGCCACTGACCCTACTGATTAAAACAGTCAATTGGCGCCGGATGCTTTCTGCAGGCAACATAAGATCAACAACCCTACCAGGAGAACCAACGACTGTTGACGGCGCAGGTTCTGTAGTTGTACCAGACCCAAGAGCAATTGAAAAGTTGCGGCGTGAACTTTTTCAATAAATGGCTTAAGACTCAAATAGATCGACAAGTTGCCCTTTGACCACATTCACTAACCCCTGATCAGTTAAACGGAGTTCAGGCAAAGCAGTGTATGATAAAAATGACAGTTGCTTAAAAGGCTCAGTCAATTTACAGCCCAGCTCAGTTGCCGCCGCAACCAGTTTGCGCTGCTTATTTAGCACCTCAGCCAATGGCTGGTCAGAGAGCAAACCCGCAATGGGCAAGGCCATTTCTGCCAGCACCAAACCACCCCGCACCACTGTCATCCCGCCACCCAAGGCAACCACCCGCCTAACTGCGGAAAGAATATCCTCATCATCCACCCCAACACAAATAATATTATGCGCGTCATGGGCCAGGGAACTGGCCAAAGCACCACGCTTGAGCCCAAAACCTTTAACTAAACCAACGCCAAGGTTGCCCGAAGCCTTATGCCGTTCAATAACCACCAGTTTTAAGATATCATTGTCAGTGTCAGCCACAACAATTTTCTTCTTGGCCTTGACCGTTCCCACAATACTTTTAGTTATCAGTTGCCCTGGAATCAACTCGATCACCTTGGCATATTCTGACCTAGCTGGCAGAACAAAATCTTCGGTCTCTAAGGATTTCACCTTAATCGTTTCCCTAAGCCCTTTGGCTTTATGTGTCTTGACCTCAAATAAAGGCTTATGCCGAGACGCCACCAATTGCCCGCGCTTAAAGACCAGATCAACCTCAAAATCCGATAAATCAGAAACAATATTGATATCGGCATAATAACCAGGCGCTACTGCCCCATAATATGACAGGCCCAAGAAGCGCGCTGGATTAAGAGTAACCATTTGCACCGCAGTCACTGGGTCAAGTTTTTGCGCAACTGCTTTGGCCAAGACCAGATTAAGATGGCCTTGGCTAAGATCAACTGCCGCCAGGTCATCACTACACAAAACAAAAAAGCGGGCATTGGCCGGATTAATTAATGGCAGAATAGCAGTTAAATTCCCCCCCAAAGCCCCTTCCTTAATAAAAATCTGCAAACCAAGCCTTAACCTTTCTTCTGCCTCTGCCAAGGTTGCAGCTTCATGATCTGACACCACGCCTGTAGCAACATAGGCCATCAAATCTTGACCAGTTAAGTTATTGGCACTGCCAAAGATCCTGGACTGACCAATCGTGTCCATTTTTGCTAAAACTTTCTTGTTGCCAGCTAATTCCGCTCTAAAGTTTAGCAGTTCACCGATGGGCAAGACTTGTTTGTGCTTCAAAAGTGAAGCAAAATTCTGGGCTGAGATCCCAGTTCCACTTGTTTCCAGCTCGCTGGGCAAAACACAAAGCGGCAGGGTAAAAAAAACATCTAAGGGCAGATCAGTACCGGCCTCAAACAAATATTTTAAGCCTGTCATCCCCACCACATTAGCCAGACGATGAGGATCGCCAACCAAGGTGGTAGTCCCGTGCGGCACCACGGCTCGGGCAAGCTCCTCAAGGGTTAAAAAAGCACTCTCCACATACAAATGACCATCAATAAAACCAGGTAAAATATAGCGGCCGTTAAGGTCCTGCTCTTCTTGGCCAGCAAAAGACCCAAGCCCAACTATCCGATCCTTATAAATCGCTACGTCCGCAGGATAGATTTCTCCAGAAAAAACATTCAGCAATTGGCCGTTCTTCAAGACCAGGTCAGCTTTCCTCTCACCGCGGGCCACCGCCATTCTTTCTTTAAATGAATTCATGATTGGCAGTCTAACAAATCAATTCTTGACGGTCAAGCCCGACTGGTTTATGCTATAATCTTTTTTATGAAATGGTATTATGGATCAGGCCTTGCTTCGCTTTTGGTTGTCGGCCTTGGCCAAATTATCAAAGGCGACAGTCGTAAAGGGTTAAGCTTACTCTTGCTTTTTTATTTTGTTGCGCCGGCACTAATTTATCTTTCCTTGGCTTTTAATTTCCCCTGGCTGGTTTATCTTTTTGGTTTCACCATAATTTCTGCTATACTTATGTGGCTGTACAGTCTTGCTGACGCCTTAGCCAGGTAAACTTACGTTTATCTCACCCAAGTTTTAAAGCGTTGGCTAGATAGCATGGGACAATCTAATGAAAAGAGCTTTTAAATTAGCGACTATTTTTAATATCCCAGTTGAAATAAATTATTCCTGGTTTATTGTGGTTGGTTTGATCATTTTTACCCTGACCCAAGGTTATTTTCCCAATACTGATCCTGGGCTAGAGCCAATTATCTATTGGTTAATGGCCATAATTTCAGCCAGTTGTTTATTTGCCTCGCTCCTGGCCCACGAACTTGCTCATTCCATTGTCGCGAAGAGGAACCAGCTGCCCATCCACGGCATTACGCTTTTTATTTTTGGCGGTGTGGCCCACATGTCACAGGAACCAAGCTCGCCTGCCGTTGAATTCAAAATGGCCATTGCAGGGCCAGCCATGAGCTTTTTTCTGGCCCTGCTCTTTTTTGGCTTAGATACTATCTTGGCTAGTCTGGGAGTGAGCGGGCCTATCACCTCAATGGTCCAGTACTTATTTATTATTAATGTTTTCGTTGGACTATTTAACCTCATCCCTGGGTTTCCGCTTGATGGTGGGCGGATACTTAGGTCTATCCTTTGGCATTTTTATCGAGACGTCAGAAAAGCCACGGCGATTGCCAGCGGTTTTGGCAAAACCTTTGCCTTGCTCCTGATGCTATTTGGGTTGCTTAATCTATTTCACAACAATCTACTCTCTGGCATTTGGCTGATCTTTATTGGTTTTTTCCTGCAAGAAGCAGCAGACACAAGCTACCGCCAAGTTGTCCTAAAAAAAATCCTCAGCGGCTTGCGCGTTGAGCAATTTATCAGTAAAAATGTGATCACAGTGCCAGCCAATACCACGTTGGAAACGCTGGTCAATGATTACATCTTTAACTATCGACACCATTCGTTCCCAGTGATCAAAGACGACCAGCTCCTTGGCCTGGTCACATTCCACGACGTTAAAGAAGTATCAAGGGACAAATGGAACACAACAACAGTTAATGAAATAATGGTCCCAATCTCTGATAGTTTCATCATCAACAAAAACCTAGATGCCATGGACGCCCTGACCAAACTGGTCCAAAACGGGCTGGGCCGGGTTCTCGTGATTGAGCAGGGAAAACTAATTGGCATCCTTTCGCAAAAAGATATCATGCAACTCTTTCAACTAAGAACTGAGATCGAAAAATAATTCGTCGGCAGGAGAACTCATGAAAAAAAGAGCCTTAATGATTATTGCTTTTGATAATTTTCGTGACGAAGAGTATCTTGAGCCTAAGAAAGTCTTGGTTGCTGGCAACATTGAGGTGGTTACGGCCTCTAACCAGCTTGGCCAGGCCAAGGGCAAGCTGGGTCTCAACGCCAGGGTGGACCTAACTATCGACGAGGTCAAGGTTTCTGATTACGACGCTATTATTTTTATCGGCGGGCCAGGCTCTTACGATTATTTTGATAACCCGCTGGCCCAGCATATTGCCCAAAAGGCAGTTAAACAAGATAAAATCCTGGGCGCGATTTGTGCGGCGGTCGGCACACTAGCCAAAGCCGGCGTACTCAAAGGGCTCAAAGCCACCAGTTTCCCTGGGGTCAGTCAGATCCTAACAGAAAACGGGGCCCACTATCTGGCCACCGGACTTGAAATTGACGCCCTACCAACCAGTAAAACCGGCAAAATCATTACTGCTGATGGCCCAACCAATGCCAAAAAATTTGGCGAAGAAATTCTTAAAAAACTACTCAGTTGAGGCTAAGGTTGGCTGCACCACAAAGTCGGCTGATTGCTGGTAAAGATGTCCATCAGTATCTGCCACATAAACTTTAAGCTGATGCTCACCTAGTTTAATATCAGACGGCAAACGGACCTGTCCTTTCCAAAGCTGGCAATCAAAGGAATAAAGACCTATCTTAGTATTATTGCAAACAACAGTGACCCGCTCGGCTGCCACACCATCAACCAGCACCTTAAAATACATGACCTCGCCTGCCTGGCCAGGGGTTGCCACAAATTTTATTTCCCGCTCACGAAAAGCCAATTCTGGCAATGGGGGCAGCTCTGGTTTTTTAACAATCTTAAGGCTGCGCTCAAACGGGAAAATAGTTAGGCTGAGACGCTGGTTGCTTTCTAAATAATCACTGGCCGCAGTAAAACTATAATCTAAAATAATATTTTGATAACTTAGGCCAACCCCGGCACTCGCACGCGAGCCAATCAACCCTCCCCTTAAAAAAAGATTATCGCTAAAACGATATTCCAAGCCAGATAACAATTCCGGACTCGGCTTAAGATCAAGATCAAGTGCCAGGAGCAGACGCTCAGCATACGGCCGGACAGCCAGGCCAACTTTGTAATTTGGGCCAAGCGTTTCACTAGCCCCTGAGTCAGTCGTCCATTTCATTTGAGGCGCTAAGCAGTTTTCAATTTTGGCACCAATTGACAAGGCAGGAGAAAGCTTAACCAAGCCCGTCAAGTCAGCGCCATAACCACTAGCAGCTTTGCCAGCTAAGTTCTCAGTAAAATATTTTAAATTGCCCCCAATTGAAAGCTGACCAAGCTCCCTGGCAAAAGAAACCAAATAAGCCCTGGCCCCATAGCCAAAACTGCCAGTCACTACCGGCCGCCCAGAACTATCTAAGGTGGTTTCTAAAAGGCCCCCCTGGCTCGCATCTAAGACTAACAAGCCCCAAACCCCGTTATCAGTTGGCCAGGCACAATTAAGGGCAGTATAATTTACGCCCAAAATCTCGCTAGCAGTCGAAGAAAGCTGAAAGGCCTTGAGACCAGACAGGCACGCGGGGTTAAAATAGATTGCCTCGCTGCCCTGGCCAGCAGCCACCTGGGCCAAACCCATGGAAGCGGCCCTGGCCCCTATGCCATTATCCAGCGCGGCTTGAATATCAGCCAGCGCAGGAGATAGAAAGAAAAAACCAAACAAAAGGGCAAAGAAGCTTGTTCTAAGTCCAATGTCCCAGGTCATAGGTCTATTGTCCATAGTCCATTGTCTATAATCCTTTAAGTTGGTCATTTCAGCACCGCAATCTGCAGCTTGGTTTTCTTTGTTTCTCCACCTGATTCAGCCAAAATATAACCTAGGTACAGACCATTTTTGACATAATTGCCAGCTTCATCGCGGCCATCCCACTCCACCTCATTGTTTCCAATAGTTGATCTATCTGGCACACCAGCTGCAAAGCCCCAGTGCCTGACCAAGCGTCCGGCCAAGTCAACCAGCCGGATCTTAACCTGGGCTGGCTGGGAAAGCTGGTAAAAGATCTTGGTCGTGTCAGCCAAACCATCACCATTAGGGGAAAAGGGATTGGGGGCAAAGAGGGCCGTAACATTAAAAGTTGAGCTGACTTGAAACGTCGGAGAATCAATGGTATATCGCTGATGATTAATATCCTGAATTGTAACCGACATCCGGAACTCCCCCTCAGGCAACGCCTCCGGAAGATTAATAAAAATGGCACCATTGTTGTGCAAACTTGTGTCACCTTGACTCTTGCTAATAGTTTGTTGCCCGCTGCTGTAGACCGCTTGATTGTTTGCCGTTGAAAAAACCTCGACATAATAATCAGTAATTATCAAATCATTTGGGTACGACACCAAAAAATCCGAGGTTGAGGCAATATAATCTCCGCTGACAACGCTTTTACCATTAACCGTAAAGTTGGCACAAGTGCTCGCTAATTTTTCCGGTCCCTTCACCCCAATAAAATACTTTAGATCCTGGTTCCCATAACTTGAGCTCAAATTAATCTTTAACGTGCCTTCATCTCCCGGCAACGCCGACAACGGGCTCAAGACTTGCAATTTATAAAAACCCGAATCAACACACTGCAGATCATAACACCAATCGCTTGGCAAGTTGGACTCTGTTACTTTGACCGAGTCGCTTCGTGGAAAATCAGAGTAAAGGTAAAAATCCCGGCTGCCCCCTGCATATGCTTTTTGCGTGATTGTGCTATTAAATGGATCATAGATGAAACTGGCTTTGTCTGCTGGGTTTACTCCGCCTAATATAGGATCAATATTGGCAACTTGTTGAACCCCTAAATTTAGAGCAGTTCCGGAGGAGGGATAATATTTATACCACTTCCCTTGCCAATCATTGACATAGGCTGACCCGCCATTATCAATAATATAAATTACCCTAGCAGATTGATATTCCTCATAATTATCATACACCTCAAAAGCCTTAGGTCCTTTAATGTTTTTATCGTGATAAACATAATATTTAGTACCGTCAATGCTCTCGCATTCATAAAGGTCATATTGGTTGTTTGCAACCATTTTTTTTGCATTGTCCTCTAAAAAAGATCTTATTTTATCCTCGAAAGGATCGTTCCAATTCAACTCAAAAGTATCCCCAACTGCCTGGATTACACCATCGGTAGCCTGATTAATTGGAACAGCCAGGGGAGCCAGCACGCTCTTGCCCAGAAGAGAGTCTCCAGCGATGGCCAGTTCAAACTCATAATAAAGCCCCATTGCTTCAGACCCAATTACGCCAGCAACACCGCAAGAAATTACGCCTCCGGCAACACAGGCCAATGTCCCCCATGGTGGAACTCCACAAACCGACACCGCTCCAGCCCCAGTTAAAGCAATCCCATAAGCAGTAAGACCGCTGACACAACCAGCAACGAAGCCAGCACTCTTATATCCCTCTTTGTATTGCTCATCCTCAATGGCCCGACCAATATCTTTTAGGTCCAGAACTAAAAAACCTACGTCAAGAAGAGGCACGCTTTTCCCCAAAACTTTAACGTTGCCTACTTTAGCAAGGCTTTCTAACTGTTTAAAAGCTGAGGAAGTACTTAAAACCTGCGTGAAAACATGATTCTATTTGGCTAAATCCCTTGATTCTTGCGGAATTACCCAGAAAATGGTATAAACAAA
>PEYM01000081.1 GCA_002774365.1 Candidatus Saganbacteria bacterium CG08_land_8_20_14_0_20_45_16
CCCCTTTAGATTGCACAATGGTTTTGGCGATAAGGGAATATGGGGCTGGGGTTACGAGGCCGGTATGGGAACTGGGTTATGGTTACGAGGCCGGTATGGAAAATTGGGTTACGGTAGTACAACACCAACAACTTAACCCACTCACCATACTGGCATCCTTACCTTAACCTTAACCAATTACCCAGAATAAGTGCAAGCGCGGATTACAAAGTCATCAACCTTGGGAGAATTGCCAGCTGGGGCTGTTAAGGTTAAACGAACCTGAATATAGCGTCCTTGTGGGCTATCAATGCGATTGCCTGGACCGACATCACTCCAAGCACTCCAAGTTCCATCAACAGCAGAACTATTTCCAGTCCTGGTACTCACAGTAACCGGGGTTGTCCCATCAATAACACCGCTTAAATCTATAGTAGCGCCTGCTCCAGCTAAATTATTCTCTGCAGAGCTCAAGTCAAAGACCCTGCTATCGTAGATAGACGGGGTGGCAAAGGGAACGCTATCGCCCGCGTTATAGTAGCGCAAATAAACCAAGAAAGAATCACTATCAGGTGCCATAGCTTCATCTCCATACCTAATCAAGTTTCTTGAATCACTAGTATCAGATGTGAACGGAGATCCAGCAACTAATCCGTCATCAATGTAAACATTATATGCTAAACCTCTAGCTTCAATACGAAAATTATGCATTGCTGCGGTGGTATTAAAATCATTAACAGAAAATGGAGCACACCATTCACTCCATACTCTATTTTCTTCAATATTAAAGCGCATAAGCCTTGATCCATCTAAAGGATCAAGGATATAACCTCGGTACCTAAGCGAACCTGCCTCAAGAAATCCCAATCTACTTCTCCACGCAACAACCCAACCTATAGCATTGCTAAAAACAGGATTTCTACTAAGAATCGCCCGAGTATCTGTTCCGATGGTTGAAAAATGGAAAGCTTGTTGGTGGCTAACTGGATCCTCAATTATCTCTCTTGTCCCCACTGGAGAAAAGTCATCTGACCAACCATCTTCTGTTAGCAATCTCCCCGAAGTCGCCTCATAATTATAAGTCCAGTTTCTCGCCATAATCAAACTCCCAGGATATGAGAGGCGATCAAGGTTCAAGGCAGTCCCTCTTGTAAACTCCGTCTCAGTCATATCCGCAACTGGGATAGTAACGCACGCCCTCTCCGTTGTAAAAGTCATGGGGGTAACAGCTGGCGCAGGGTTGCCGCAAGCATCAGTTGTCTCGACATACCAGCGGTAGCTAGTATTATAATCAAGCGTTACACCAATAGTCGACAGGTCAAGATGAGTGTCAGTGGTGCTGCGGCCATCGACAATCACAGCATCGGTTTCGTCATTAACCACATAAACTCGATAAGTGATCGTCTCGCCACTATCAGGGTCAACTGAAGCTGTCCAGGTAAGATTTGGTGAGCGGACAACATCAGCGCCAACTGGACCAGTTAAAGCCGGGGCAGTCGGGCTGGTGACATCACAGCTCTGCATGGTAAAAAAGTGGAGCTCATTGCTGTGGCCAGTTAGACCACAGCTATCCCTTGATTCAACGTGCCAAACATACTCGGTGTTAAAATTAAGCCTAGCCGCATAATCACTGATATTGATCAAGGTCCCAGTTATACCCTCCTGATCAAAAACAACAGCGCCACTGGTAGTTGTAATATAGACCCGATAAGTTACCTCATCGCCTGGATCGTGCTCAATGGACGGGTTCCAGCTAAGAGCAAGATCATCAATTGCAAAGCCCTCGCCACTTGCGCCATGGTCAGAAGGCCCGATCAAAGTAAAATCATCAGGCTGGGTGCTGCAAGAGCGAATGGTTTGAAAATAAAATGAGCTGACAGCTTCAGCTGGATTATGACAACCATCTTCAGCCGAAACCTCCCAGCGATAAACCGTATCATTGAGCAAAGTATAGCGGCCAGCTAAAGAATATGAAACAATGCCGTCACTAGTTGCGTCGCCAGTAGTTGCCTCGGTATAGACCTCGGCCTCAGTCTCTCCATCAACCCGATAGAGATGAACAGTGTATGTCACAGTATCGCCAAAGTCAGGATCTAGAGACTCGTGCCAGCGCAAGGTCGGAGTCAAACCAACTCGGGTTGCCCCTAGATCTGCCGCTCCAGGACCCTCGAGCAAGAAATCACTTGGCGAAGTGCTACAATCCGCAATCGTGGTAAAAGATAAGGGCTCGCCACTGCTAACTGTTTCGCGCAAACAATTATCAATCGCCACTACCCGCCAACTATAAGCGTGAGCAGTCTCAAGGGCCGCTGTAATGGTGTAGCCAGACGCCAGCGCTGAAGCCGGGATATCATTATAAGTAATAAGTGTTCCCTCAAGCGGCGGGAAATGACCATCTGGACTGATCTCTAAGCGATAATGAACCGTGTCCCCTTCATCAGCAGGGTCAGACGGGGCCCAGAAAAAGGTTGGCCGCAGATCTTGCGGGCCATCTAGATCACTGGGACCAATCAGATCAAACTCTGTTGGCGCTGTTTCGCAGCCGCCCAGGGTACGAAAGTTATTGATCGAGCTAGTAACAATATGATCACCCTCATCACACAAGTCATGGGCTAGAACTACCCAATAATACTGGGTATCGGTGGCCAGGGGTGGCAGGGTCCTGGTCGTATCAGAAATATTTGTTTCAAAATAAGTGGCCCAGTCTGGATCAAGCTCGCCATCCCTCATAGCAATTTTCTGCTCTTCGGTCAGGGACTCCAGCTGTGCGCGGCTAGTCGCAACAATTAAAGTGTAAGTAACTGTGTCGCCCAAGGTTGCGCCATCTTCATCAACTGATGGGTTCCACTCTAGCCCTGGGGTTAAAATAACATCGGTGCGGCCATTAGCTGGTCGACTTAAGCTGAATTCACTAGGCACACTGGTGCAATATTCATTGACCTCGCTGTCTGTTTCCTGGTCAGGGTCAGCGTCAACAACCTCATCATCAGGATCAGCATCAATCCCTTCATCATCTGGATCAGCATCAGAAACTTCTTGATCTGGGTCAGCGTCAACAGTTTCAGCATCAGTTTCAGTATCACCATCTATTCCGGCATCTTCGCCCTTTTGGTCTGGAGGAGTTGCTCCGGCTAACAGCGTACAAGCGAGGGCAGAACTTGGGTCAGCGTCTAGTAAAAATGAGAGATCAATATAGCCGTCTGTCTCCTCGGCCACCCAAGCGACTGCTTCTTCAGCCTGTGACCTCACTTTACTATTATAATAACTAAGGGTTCTACTGATTGAACTCAAAATTTCCATCGGGGGCCCTCCTTTGTCTTTGGGTCGCGAGCCATATACTGCCAAGTATTTATCTGAGGGTTATTAGAAAAATTTCACTTTTTTTGTATCAACGAGGTGGGCGACTATTGATCTATTGGCTATTGGCCATTGACTATGGACCATGGACCATGGTCAATTGTCCATAGACCATTGTCACCAAATCCCTGACAGCGAGATCCGGTGAACATTGTCCCTAGAAAGAACCTGCTGAAAGATGTAAGCGTAATCAATTCTAGTGTGACCAGAGATAAACCCTGCCCCTGCAGTTAAACAGCCAGCTGCGTACCCTGTGCGCAACGACAAACCATCTTTGGCCCATTCATAGCCAAGCGCTGCCTCTGGCGCATAAGCTGATTTCATGGTCTGGGAAACATCAAGCGCAAATAAACCAGGGTTGCTCATCTGATATGCTAGCCCCAGCCTGACCCTGGGTGGGACATTTTCAATGCTCCCTGTCCCCCATTTTTGCACGTTAATCAACTCATCAACTTTTATCCCCACTGTTAATTGGTTGCTGGTTACTGGTAACTTTATAAGTATCCCAGGGCTAATTGAATATCCATAGGCTTGGCCGCCATTAATCTGGTACATATCTGAAGTTAAATATTTAGCTGCCACCCCAAACGACACCTGCTCATTGATCTTTTTACCATAGGATAATAAATAAGCATTTGAGTAATAACTAAATATCCCAAGGTCAACAACTTCATTGTGCTCGTCTGCTTCGGCTGAAGTTTGCGTTAAGCTCCCCACCCCAACCTGGACCCACGACACCCCAATTGTTCCACCCAAAGCTGGCCGCACATAGCTGACATAATAATGGTCCGCGTCGGTTGAGAGTTTGGTTTGCATGGTTGT
>PEYM01000087.1 GCA_002774365.1 Candidatus Saganbacteria bacterium CG08_land_8_20_14_0_20_45_16
TAGAGGTTTATGAAGCAAACAAGGAGGTGAGAGAAACTAAACAGCAAAATCGGAAACTCGTACTCCAAAATGCTGTCTAGACAAATCAGTCCAGTCCATATGTGTAAATTGATTGTGAATTATTTCACAAAGAAGGAGAGGGTCTTGAGTTCCATGGCCAGGTCGATATTTCTAATTTTAATATTTTTTGAGAGCGAAAGTTTGACTGGAGTAAAGTTCAAAATTGCTTTGACCCTGGCCTGTTCCAGGGCAATACTTGTTTTTTGGGCGGCCTCGCCTGGGACGGTTAAAATGGCGACCTTGAGATCTTTTTCTGCCACGACCTTGGATAATTCCTTGCTATCAAGGCAGGTGTGGCCTCGCAAGCGATGGCCAACCTTGTTAGCGGCATTGTCAAAGACCGCTGCCACCTTAAAACCCAGGGCCTCAAAGCCCTTGTAGCTAGCTAGGGCTGAGCCGAGTCCACCCATCCCGATGATACAAACATTAGTGATCTGGCCAATGTCTAATACTTTAGCGATCATGTCCCGCAAGGCTAAAACATCGTAGCCAGCCCCTTGCCCGCCGAGTTTGCCAAAGTAGGAGAGGTCTTTGCGCACTTGCGAGTCTTTGATCTCAACCATATCAGCCAGGCTCTTGGAAGAGATATTCTTTGTCCCTTGCTGCAGTAGAAAATATAGATAGCGATAGTAGAGCAACAATCTGGCTACTGTTTTTTCTGGAATATGCTTTTTCATAGATTGTGAATTATTTCACAATCTTATTTTTTTGTCAAGCCAGGGGGAATAATTGCTTGAAATTTTTGGTTTGTTGTTACGAAATAGCATTAAGAGATAGAAGTTTAACAGGAGGTAATAATGTTATCTTTAAAAGGAATTTGGGCGCGTTTATTCACTGGAAGGGCTCACCCGACAGCCCCGACCGCCGTCCCCTTGCAGCAACCTAACGTTCCAGTGGCAAAAATGGAACCAGATTTTACGCACCTTGCTAGCGGTCAAAAAATGAAATTTGAGTTGCATAGTGGAAAGACTCTAATAATCTCTTATCCTGGCTATGATCGGACTAAAATTTCCCTTGAAGTTGGTTCGGATAGGGGGTTGCTCTGCTTATCATATAGTATTATTGCGGCTGGAGGGAGAAAGCAAGGGCGCATTCCACTTCTAGTTGGGGAAACCGTTACTATTGCTTGCAGTCCTGAAAGTTGGATCCCAATCCCAGCTGGCTTCCAAGCTATTTCCAGTAAGCCGCTTTGGCTTACCTGTGATAGGATTGAAAGACCTTTTGCTGCTTGGGCAGTTGATGGGGTGACCTTGGAAGTTAGCCCAGGTAATAAAAACGGAGTTTTTTATCGGGCAGTTGCAGGTGATTATCTCCCCCCGCCAGCCTCTCGCATTCTTTTGCCTTATGCGGCCTTGCCAGTTAATTACCCAGGGGTCTTGGCCACCTTGCAAGATGGCGACTATGTAGAGTTGGCAGTTAGAGGAATACCCTGTTTGATATACCGGCAAGGAGAAGAGCTTTTGCTTCGAGCTCGCTCTGTTAGGCCTGTCCCCCTACCTTTAGGTCAAGAATATTATTATTCAGTTGGCAAGAGTGGGCCAAATCCTCTGTCAGTGGACATTTTTGACCTCTGTCTCCTGTCAGAAAGAGCTGATCCTAAGGGACCAATATCATTTTATATGTGGCGGCCAATGCAATCTCGTTCAACTGAGGTTAATTTAGTTAGTGCAACAGCTAAACTTGAAATTCCGCAAGGGGGAGGGAGAGGGGATGGGCGGACAGTTAGAGGGGTGACTGCTTTGCGTAGGCCGGAGGATGAATAGAGAGCGGCTTTGTCAAGAATCCGATAGCAGATACAAAAAACGGCTTTTCAGCTGTTCGGATTCTCTGATATCTTCCCATTAGCCAGCTTCACAAACTCCTCAATTGATAGCGTCTCTGGCCTCAGGGACAGGTCAATCCCGCAGTTTTCCAGATTATAATTTCTCAAAGAACTTTTGAGTTGCTTCCTTCTCTGCTGAAAAGCAGTGTGCATAATGTCAAAAAACAATTTTTCATCTTTAACCTGGTATTTGGGTGTTTGATGCGGCCTTAAAACCACAATAGCAGAGCTAACCTCTGGCCAGGGGAAAAATGAGGACTTGGAAACCAGTGAGTGAAGCTTAACTTCTGCGTGATATTGAGTAAAGATAGAGAAAGAGCCGAATTTTTTAGAACCAGGGCTAGCTGCCATCCGCTCGGCTACCTCTTTTTGGGTCATTAAGACTGCGACCTCTGGCTTATCCTTGGCCTTAAATATTCTCTCGATAATGGGCGAGGTTATATAGTAAGGGAGATTGCCAATAATTTTGTATTTGCGGCCAAGTGTTAATTCTTCTAGCTTGGTCTTTAGAATATCCTGGCCAACAAAAGTGATATTATCTAATTTTTGGAGCACATCTCGGCTGATGCGCAGCAGCTCTTTATCAACCTCAATCGCGATTAGGTGATAAACATATTGAGCGATTTCGTGGGTAATGACGCCCAGGCCTGAACCGATCTCAACTACTAGGTCGTCTTGGGTAAGGCCGGCCGCGCTAATCAGCCGCTCAACCACATTAGGATCAACTAAAAAATGTTGGCCTAGGCTTTTTCTTGGAAAGCGGTTATGGGCAATCAGGAGCTCGCGAGTGATTTGGGCGAGGGTCGGCTTCATAAAACTACAGTTTGCTTTTCATACAACATAGGTAAACAATCCTGTCGCAAACGGAATTTTGTGCCGTGATTGTGCCCTGTGCGCGCGTCAAAATCTACTAGGATTTTTGCTTCTTCAATAGCTTTCAAAAACCCTTCAAAATTGAATTTTTGCAACATAAGTATGCTCGAATATTTATAAAACTCCTTACCATTCTCTGTTTTTACTTCAGCTTGAACATAAAAACAGTTGAGTAATTTTGTTCCAGCTTTATGCTTAAGGTCGTCAAATCCCCAATACGGTTGTGGGTTGAGTTCGTTGAGGTGACCGACTCGTTTTTTTGTGATATTAAGCCACTTTTTGTGTTTAATAGCAACTTTTGAAAAATCAAAGGAGATCAAAACTTTTTTTTGTGTGCGGTCGATTTTTACCATAAAGCCACGGTCGCTTGGATTGTGGCCATGAATGGTTTGTCGAAAACTCATTTCTTTCTTGCCATATTTTTTGCCTGCTTCTGCGTGTTTCCAGCCGTAAAGCGGAAGCAGAATCTGTGGGACAAACCTTATTGCTCTCGGCGATGGTTCTGTGTGAAAAAGTGTTGTGAGTGAAGTGGTTTCTGCGCGTTGAGTTTTTAATTCCCATTCAGCAGCGTTTGGAATTGGTAAATTATTCTCTTTGATGCCAAGCAGATCTTCTAATGTATTGCCGATCCCGCCGTGATTACCCTCCCGAGCATTAGGAATCCAGCCTATTTTTGCGATTTTCTTTAATTTTTTAATAAGCTCTGCTTTTGTAAAAATTATCATGCTTTTTGGAGTTGTTTAAAAAGGTTCATTTGCGATTTACATAGATTGATTTTTCTCCCTATTCCATTTCCGGCAAGGCGATTTTCTGCCATTTTGCAATATTCCGGTGAGGTTTCTATTCCTACGTATTTTCGCCCGAGATTTCTTGCGACAATTGCAGTTGTGCCGGAGCCCATGAATGGGTCTAGGATTATTTCTGCGTTTGTTGATGAAATAATGCGTTCAATTAGTGCGATTGGGAAGGGGGCAGGATGAGGATTATTCATGTCCTGCATGAATTCCCAAATATCACCGTGAGCATTGGCTTTTGGCGCAAGTTTAAATTTTTTCTTAGCAATCAAATAAATAACCTCATAGGTTGGTAGAAAGTAGCCGGCATTAAAATTGATGCCACCTTTGCGCTTCCAAATGATAATTTGACGGACGGGAAACCCACTTACTATGTCTTGGCGATCTTGGAGTAAACCATCCTGCACCCTCCATTTGTGGTTGTAGAAAATAGCCCCATGATTGTTGACGACTCTTATCATTTGCTCTAAGCCTTCGCGTTGCCATTTAACGTACTTATCGTGAGGCAGGCAATCGTCGTAATTATGATAACCATTTACCAGGGCTGCGTTAGCCCATTTTCCGCCACGACCATCCTTCATCCCATTACCGGTAGAGTTTTTGAGATTATAAGGTGGTGAAGTTACAACTAAATCTATTGAATCATCGGGAATTAATTTCATAGTTTCTACGCAGTCGCCCTGAATAATTTTATTGATAAAATCCCGTGGAAATTTCATGTTTTCCTGTTTTTCGCAAAATGGACCGCGGCTTTGATCGCCTCAATTAAACTTTGCGGATTAGCCATCCCTTTGCCGGCAATATTAAAGCCAGTCCCGTGATCAACCGAGGTCCTAATGATCGGCAGGCCAACCGTGACATTGACTGATTTATTAAATGATAAAAGTTTGAGCGGGATAAGTCCCTGGTCATGATACATGGCAATGACCAGATCAAACATCCCCATGTAAGCCAGATTGAAAATCGCGTCGGGTGAGATTGGCCCTTGAACATTAATCCCGAGCTTTTTAGCTGCCTCAACTGCTGGCGCGATCTTAGCGATCTCCTCATTGCCAAAGATCCCAGCTTCGCCAGCATGGGGGTTTAAGCCAGCCACGCCGATCTTAGGTTTTTTACCGCGGTCTTTTAAAAGAAAATCGTTGGCCAGTTTGATTAGTCGCAAGAGGTTAGTGCTGGAGAGACTTTTGCTAACATCTTTTAACGCGACGTGGGTGGTGACTAGCATGACCCAAAGGGTATCAGAGACAAACATCATGGCATAGTTTTTAGCTTTGGTTTTTTCAGCCAAAATTTCTGTATGGCCATCGTATTTGTGTCCAGCCTTGCGCAAGGCCTCTTTATTGATCGGGCCAGTGGCAATAGCGTTAATCTCTTTGGCTAGTGCCAGTTGAATCGCTCGGTCAATATATTCATATGCTGCTTGGCCTGCTGCCGCTGAGACCTGACCAGTTTTTAGTCGGCTGAGCGAGACATTGTCCAGGTCAATAACATCAATTACCCCGCGAGTAAACTTTGCCCCCTTAACATTACTGATGGCGTTGATCTCAGTATTTTTGATCTTGGCAATTTTCAGCCCTTCGCGGATTGCTTTGCGATCGCCGATGACAAGACAATTGGCAATCATCTGGGTTTCTGGTGAGGTGAGGGCTTTAGCCGCGATCTCTGGGCCAATGCCGGCTGGGTCGCCCATTGTAATCCCGATAATTGGCTTATGCATGGAACCTGATCCCAGCTTTTTGAAGCCGTTCAATAGCCTCTGCTAGACGCTGATTTGTGTCAACCAAAGAGATCCTAATGTAACCTTCGCCCAGCTCGCCAAAGCCAGTGCCAGGGGAGACAACAACACCGGTCTTATCCATCAATTCATTGGTAAAGCTCATGGAATTAAAGCCTGCTGGCACCTGGGCCCAGACATACATGGCGGCCATGGGTTTTTTGAGCGACCAGCCTAGGCTGTTTAGCCCATCAACTACGATATCGCGCCGTTTTTGATAGGTGGCTCTCATGTTATCAAGATAATCATTTGGGGTTTTGAGCGCTGCCACTGACGCCTTGATAATCGCGCCAAATGGACCATAATCAAGATTGGTTTTCATTTTGCGGATCAGGTCAAGTATCTCTTTGCTGCCCACCGCGAACCCAACCCGCCAGCCAGCCATGCCAAAGGTCTTGGAGAGAGTATGGAATTCTACGCACACATCCTTGGCCCCTTTAACCGCGAGGCAGGAGGGTGGTTTTTTCCCTTCAAAATAGAGTTCAGCGTAGGCAAAGTCATGGATTAAAATGATGTCATGTTTTTTAGCAAAGGTGACTGCTTTTTCAAAAAAAGACTTTGGCGCGCAAGCCGCGGTTGGATTGGTGGGGTAGGAGAGGATGAGCATTTTTGATTTTTTAGCAATTGATTCATCTATATTGTCCAGGTCTGGGATAAAACCGTTTTTTTCAATTGTGGGCAAGACAAAGACTTCAGCGCCAGCCAAGATCGGGCCGCGAAAATGGGCAGGATAAGCTGGGAGCGGGACTAAGACGCGATCGCCAGGGTCAAGGGTGGCAAAGGCCAGGTGGACCAGCCCTTCTTTACTGCCGATCAATTCCACCACTTCGTTTTTCTCAATATCAATCTCATACTGTCGTTTGCACCAATCAACCACTGCCTGCTTAAATTCTGGATTACCTTCAAACGATGAATAACGGTGGTTTTGTGGATTGTCCAACGCTTTTTTAAGAGCTTCAACTACTGCTGGCGGTGGGGGGACATTGGGGGAGCCAATGCTGAGGTCAATTAAATCTTTGCCTTGGGCTCTTTGCTCGCTTTTTAATTGGTCAAGTAGAGCAAAAACATAAGTTGGCAGTTTTGCTAATCTTTTTGATTCGTGCATTTTACAATTTCTCCTGCGTGATAAGAACTTCGGACAAAAGGGCCACTAAAAACTTTTTTAAAACCTAAGCTTTCTCCGAATTGCTGAAGCTCAGCGAATTCCTGGGGCGTAACGTATCGGACCGGTTTTAAGTGAGCTTTTGATGGAGCCAAATATTGGCCAATTGTTACAATCTCGCATTGGACATCACGTAAGTCCTCTAAAACAGCCAATATCTCACCCTTGTCCTCTCCTAATCCTACCATAAAACCAGATTTTGTGTAAATGTTTTTGTTTATTTTTTTAGAATTTTTCAAGAGCTGGAGTGATTGCTGATAATTAGCCTGCGGCCTGATTTTTGAGTATAAACTTGGGACAGTTTCAATGTTGTGATTGAGGACGTATGGCTTGGCAGCCAGGACAGTTTTTAGGGCATCTAGATTGCCTTGAAAGTCGGGGATTAATATTTCAAAACGACATTCGATATTTGATATTCGACATTCGAAAATCGTTGCTGCAAATTGGCTGGCGCCACCGTCAGGCAAATCATCGCGCGTCACAGAAGTAATCACAGCGTAATTTAAGCCGAGTTTTTTAACGGCGGTGGCAATTCTTTCCGGCTCAAGCGGGTCAAGGGGCATGGGCTGGCCTTTGGGCACACCGCAAAAAACACAGTTGCGGGTGCAAACATTGCCCAGGATCATAAAAGTTAATGTTTGTTTAGAAAAACATTCGCCGATATTGGGGCAGCTGGCCGACTCGCACACAGTGTGGAGTTTGCTGTCTTCAAGGAGTGCTCTGATCTGGCGGATATTTTTTTGTTTGGGGACCTGTTTAATTAGAAAATCAGGCAGCGCCACTTAACATTTTTTCCATTCGTTCGCGATTAATGGAATGGAGCAAAGCCTCGTCCTTACTAATAATCCCTTTTCTCGCCAGGTCACGGATAGAATTGTCCATGGGGATCATCCCTTGTTGCGCCCCAAGCTCGATCATGGAGTATATCTCTTGGGAAGAACCCTTTCTAATAATATTCCTAATGGCTGGCGTGGTGACTAGTATTTCCATGGCCAAAGCTAGACCTTGATTTTCTTTTTTAGGAATAAGCTGTTGGGAGACAATTCCTTGCAAGGTCAGGGAGAGCATGGAGCGAATTTGGGCTTGCTGGTGTGGCGGGAAAACATCGATCATTCGGTCAATTGATTGGACAGCGTCTTGTGTGTGCAAGGTTGAAATAACTAAATGGCCGGTCTCAGCCGCGGTAATGGCCATGCGGATCGATTCTAAGTCGCGCATTTCCCCAATTAAAATAACGTCAGGTATTTGGCGCAGGACCCTTTTCAGCGCCTCGTCAAAAGAAGCAGTATCAAGGCCGACTTCTCTTTGCTCTAAGATGGCGAGCTGGGGCTTGTGCACAAATTCAATCGGGTCTTCAATGGTAATAATGTGGCAAGCACGACTTTGGTTGATGGCGTTGATCATGGCAGCTTGGGTAGATGATTTGCCGTGACCTGTTGGCCCAGTGACTAAGACTAAGCCGCGTTCAAGGGTTGTCAGTTCCTTGACAAGCTTGGGCAAGCCCAGGCTTTCAATTGAAGGGATTTCGTAGGGGATGCGTCTGATTGTGGCGGCGATGCTTCCTCTCTGGTAATGGAGGTTGATCCGGTAGCGGCTATGCTCGTCCTCAAACGCCGTGTCAAGCTCTTTAGTCTTTTTAAATTCAGCAAGGTCTTCTTTGCTAATGATGGGGGTGATCAGGTTTTCAATGTCAGTTGCGCTGAGCAGCTCTGGGCTTTGTTTGATCAGGCCATTGTTGACCCTTAGGCAGACAGGATTTTCCGCGACGAGCAGTAGGTCCGAGGCCTTGGCTTGGTTTAGTTTTTGCAGCAAATTTTTGATATCCATTATCTTCCCCTTTTTGACTTTGAGATCTGATTACTATATAATTTCTACAAGGTAGTGTCAAGGCAGCCACGAGAAAAGTATGAACTTTAGCCTCTATTTAATAACCTTTGTTTTTGGGACAATTGTTGGAAGTTTTTTTAATGTTTGTATCAGCCGCTTGCCAGCTGGAGCTTCGGTCATTTTTCCTGCTTCACATTGCCCGTCTTGCCAGCAGCGCTTGTCACCCTTGGATTTGGTCCCGGTCCTCAGCTTTTTTTTGCTACGCGGCCGCTGTCGTTATTGCCAGGCCAAGATCTCAGCCCGTTACCCCTTAGTTGAAATGGTAACTGGTTTTCTTTTTGTGGGCTTAGTGTTGGCTTTCCCAGTAGATAAAGCAGCTTTAAGCTTTGTTTTTAATGTTATTTTTGTTTCGTTCTTAATTTTGATAACTTTTATTGATCTTGAGCAGCAGCTTATTCCTGATGTTTTGATCTTAACTGGTTTTTTGGCTGCGGCCTCTTTTTATGGGCTAAAGTTTGCCTGGAACTTACCTCGTTTGGACTATGGTTTTTTGCTCTGGCCGCTGTTTGGGACTGTGGCTGGTTATGGGACGATGTTCCTAGTGCGATTTATTGGCGGAATTTTTTACAAAAAAGAGGTGCTGGGCGAGGGTGACGTGTTTTTAGCCGCGATGATCGGCGCTTTTTTGGGTTGGCAAAAAGTTTTGCTTAGTCTGTTCTTGGCTTATCTGATCGCGGCAGTTATAGCTTTGGTCTTATTATTGCTGAAAAAGGTCAACCTGCAAAGCTTGGTCCCTTTTGGCCCGGCCTTGGCAGTCGGGGCGCTGGTAATGATTTTTTGGGGCGAGCAATTAATTAGCTGTTACCTTAGGTTTATTTTTTACTGAGGTTTTATGAAAAAAATGGGGCTAGGTTTATTCTTTTTATTGGTCTGCTACTTTATTTTTCTCATTCGGCAGGATATAATTGATAACCTCTCGCTTAAACGGGAAACTCAGGGAGTAAGCACAGGGCTTAACTTTCAGCAGGATTTGTCAAAGGACTTAAGGTGGAAGCTTCAAGTCTTAACGACAAGTCAATATATTGAAGAACTAGCCAGGACCCGTTTGGGTTTTGTAAAAAAAGGCGAAACTGCCTATAAGGTAGTTGGACGGGAAGATAAATAAGGAGTAGGGGGTGACACGAGTTTGAGCATCGAGATTGGGTCTGAGATTGAAGGTAAGGTAACAGGGCTGGCTAAGTTTGGGGCTTTTGTTGAGCTGCCAGAGGGCAAAGCTGGGTTAGTTCACATTTCGCAGATTGCTGATGCTTACGTAACAGACATTAGCAAACATCTCAATGTTGGAGATATGGTTAAGGTTAAGGTGCTGGGGGCGGCCAAAGAAGGCAAATATGACTTATCAATCAAGCAAGTAGGGAGGCCAGATTGGGAGATGAAAAAGAAAAAACCGCGCGAGACTGACCTGCGGCCAAATGTCGGTACGTTTGAAGACAAGATAACCCAGTTTTTGAAGCAGAGCGATGAAAAGCTTCAAGATTGGAAACGCAATATTGAAACCAAGCAAGGCCTGAAAAAAAAGAAACGACTGATTAAGTAACACTTTTGCCCGGGTGGCGGAATTGGTAGACGCAAGGGACTTAAAATCCCTCGGGACTTAAATCCTGTGCCGGTTCGACTCCGGCCCCGGGCAATTTGACGTCTAGTACCAAGGGGCTAAGGTCTAAGAAAGCCGCGGTTTTCCCCTTATCTTTGCCCAGGGACAGAAAGACCTCTCTAATATATTGCTTTTCAAAGGTGGCCAAATGACCTTGGCCAGCACTGGCTGTCCCCAGCAAAACCTCAAAAGGCAAGTCATCTTGAGTGATTGTTTTTGGCTGTTGAGAGATCAAGAGCCGCTTGATAAACGTTTCAACTTGGGCGGTGTTCCCTGGCCAGGCATAGTTTGTTAAGGCTTCCAGGGCGTCGGGCGCAAAAACAGCTTTTGTTCCTAAGAGCTGGTTGTATTTCAAGAGTAACTGGCTAAGCAGGAGGGGTAAATCAGCTAGGCGCTCTTTTAAGGCTGGGAGAAAGATCTTGGCTGTGGCGAAATAATCAACTTTAGCAATCTGATCAGGGGGAACGCTGCCAATCAAACAAGTAGTCATGGTCTGCTGGGCCAAGCTGCCGCTGCGGGCAAAAGCCTTGGCCTGTAATTTTTGAAGAATTGTTTCTGGCAAAAGGTCTAGCTGGTTGATCAAAAGTGTTCCCCCAGCAGCTTCTTCGAGCAAGCCGTTTTGGACGTCAAGGGAAAAGACGTTGTCCCCAAGTCCTTTGCCAAATAAAAGATTAGCGATCTTCTTGGGCGAGCAGTCCTTAGATAGGTCGATCTTTTTGAAGGGGGCAGTAGGCCCAAAAAACTGTTGATGGATTAGCCGCGCCACTAGCTCTTTTTCTGTCCCGTGTTCCCCAATCAACAAGACATTTTCTCCCTGCTTAAGCTGGGCAAGTTGTTGACGGATCAAGGATATCTTTTCGCTTTGGCCAGTTAAGGTGGTTTCCGCTGCTCCCTGGTCATTTTGAAGCCGAAGGCTCTCGTGCTGGATGGTTTTTTTTAAGAGGGTTTGCTTGGTCAATTTTAGGATCTCGTTAACGTCAAAGGGCTTGACTAGATAATTGCGCGCCCCGTATCTTATTGCTTCGTTGGCTTTTTGTACGTCATTGACAGCTGTGACCATAATAACTTCAATGTTTTGGTTAATTTTTTTGATCCTTTGCAGGGTTTCCAGCCCCTGCAGGCCCGGCATGCGGATGTCAAGAAAAACCAGGTCAATTTTTTGGTCAGCCACAGTTTTCAGCGCAGCTTCGCCAGACGCGGCAGTCAAAACATTGTAATGATCTTCCAGGATCAATAAAAAGGACTCTCTAATCGACAGCTCATCATCAATAACTAGAATATTATGCATGGGCAAAACGATCAACAATGATCAAGGCTTGGCGCCGCAGCTGTGAGTCGGTCAAAATACCACAAGTGATGGTTTCGACCATTTGCTTGGCGCCCTTGGCTGCGACTAATGACGGCCCAAATTCCGCGGCTAGGGCCATTTTTACGATCTTAGTGACAGCTTGCTCAATTGTATCTTCTTTTTTCAGCTCATTGGCCAGGCCTTTTTCAAATAGTTCAAGTTTTTCCGCTTCTTCTTCCTTAAGCTCTTCGCCAAAATCTTTGCCAAGGATCAAAGGGAAAAATTCTTTAGACGGGAGCCATTGCCGTTTGGCGCTGCGGCCGACGGAACATTTCTCTATCTCTAATTGTGCTTCCATATAAATCACCTCTATATTTAGAGTAGCAAGTTTATTGCCAGGAGGCCAAGCTTAATTTGGCACAACAAAGAGTGCAAAACCAAGGCCACTGGGACGGAATTGCCCTCTCCTATATGCGCTTGTCTTGCAGCCCGAGTTTTCTTTCCCTATTAATCAGGGTGTTGCGGTGGACGCCGATCAATTTGGCGGTCGCCCCCTTTTTGCCACCAGTCTTTTCTAGGGCGTTCTTAATAAAGGCGACCTCAAATTTTTTGACTGCCTCAGTCAATGATTGCTCTTCAGCTGCGCTGATTGGGCTGGGTTGACCAGCGATCTCTACCGGCAGGCGATCCCTCTCCAGGTACTCAGTTTGGCCTAAAACAACCAATCTCTCGATCAGGTTTTCCAGCTCGCGGACATTGCCTGGCCAATCGTAAGTAGTTAGTTTTGACATGGTATCCTTGGTAATGCCTTTGATCTTTTTTGCAAACTCACGGCTGAATTTATTTAGAAAATGGTTGGCCAGCAAGGGAATGTCTTCTTTGCGCTCTCTTAGTGGTGGCAGATGGACTGGAATTACATTGAGCCGATAGAAAAGATCTTCTCTAAATTTATATTTCTTAATTGCACTGCGTAGGTCTGAGTTTGTGGCCGAGATTATTCTGACGTCAACTGGCGAGCTGTAGCCAGCGCCGACCCGCTCGATCTCCTTATTTTGAATGGTGCGCAGCAGTTTGGCTTGCATGGGTAGCGGCATGGCGCCAATTTCATCCAGAAAAATAGTGCCACTATTAGCGATCTCAAACTTGCCGATCTGACGTTCCGTGGCGCCGGTAAAAGAGCCTCGCTCGTGGCCAAAAAGCTCAGACTCAATCAGGTTTTCCGGCACAGCCGCGCAATTGACCGTGACAAAAAGCTTGTCTTGGCGCGGGCTGCGGTTGTGAATAGCGTGAGCGACCAGTTCTTTGCCAGTGCCTGATTCGCCGGTGAGCAGGATCGTGGCATTGCTTTTAGCCACCTCCTCGATTATTCTGAAGACTTCTTTGATCTCTTGGCTTTTGCCGACGATTTTTTCAAACTGGTACTCAGTTTCAATGATCTTGCGCAGGGAGGCGTTCTCTCTTAGTAGCCGTCTTTTTTCTAAGGCTTTAGCAACTTGTTCTTGCAAGGCTTCAATGTCAAAAGGTTTGGTGATGTAGTCATAGGCCCCAAGCCTGATGGCCTCCACGGCTTTTTTCACCATGACTACGGCCGTGATCATGATCACCTCAATTGAAGGATCGATTTTCTTGATCAACTTGAGTACTTCAATCCCGTCAATTTCAGGCATGCGGATGTCTAGTAAGACTAAATCAATAGGATGGTTCTTGATTATGGCAATGGCTTCTTTGCCGGACTTGGCCAGTTGAACCTGATAGTCCCCCTGCAAGAGCATTTGCATTGAATCGCGCAGGCTTTTCTCGTCGTCAACGATCAAAATGTGACCAGACCGGGCGTTGGCCTTTGGTACTCTTTTTTTATTGTTCTTTTTTGGCTTTTTCATTTTTGCCTCCTCCTATAATGTTCACTGCTTAACATGCAGTAGAACTTAAGATACTATTCCCTTATGATAGGGAGAACAGGAAAACAACTTTTTCCTCCTT
>PEYM01000103.1 GCA_002774365.1 Candidatus Saganbacteria bacterium CG08_land_8_20_14_0_20_45_16
GAGCTCAAACCATTCAAAAGTACCTGGGGGGAAAACCAATTCAAGAATATCTTCTTTGGTTCCCATTTAAACCTCCTACCATGTGGTGGGAAACATTATATCTCATATTTCAAAAACCCACTATTGCGTATGATCCTTGATAGATAGCTAGAGGATCAGGAGGTGAATCCCAACGCTAAAAGGTTTAGTGAGGGCCCTATTAAATTTTAGTGTGGCTACCAGAGCAACAAGATTAGTTGCGGATCGTGCTATGATTCCAAGTCGCGAGGTAGCTTTAGCGGTTGTGTTTGTAATGGGGAGAGTTCCTAAAATGGAATATGATATTACTCGTCAGCCATTACTAATAACTGTTAGGTCAGCGGTTGGTGAGTTCCGCCTAGCAGTTCACGTTGTAAGATCGAAACGAGTACAGCTTGGTATTTAGGATCTAGGCTGTTTTTTCTTGGGCTTTTTTAGAGGCTGGGATTTCTTGGCTGGAGGGTCAGCTGCTTTGACTTCAGCCTTTTCCTTGTTTAATGGTTCATTCCGAGTTTCGACTTTTTGCTTATTTGTCCCCCCCGCCTTTTCAAAAACCAATTTCCCGTCTTTCGCATCACCCTTGATCTTATCCCCTGGCTTAAACTTCCCTTCAATAATATCGTTGGAGAGCGGGTTCTCGATCAGTTTTTGCACAGCGCGGCGCAAGGGTCTCGCGCCAAACTTTGGGTCATAGCCCTCTTTGACTACTGCTTCTTTGGCTGCCTCGGTTAGCTCCAGATACATTTCCTGATGGGTCATTTGTTTTTGCACGTCAGAAATAATGATCGCGGCCACTTGTTTGAGTTCAACGTCGGTCAGCGGATGGAAAACAATGATCTCATCAACCCGGTTTAAAAATTCTGGCCGAAACTCTTTTTTCATTGATTCCAGCACAGTATCTTTCATTTTATCGTAAGTGGCTTCGCGGTCTTCGCGCGGCATAAAACCAATTGCCCCTTGTTCAATGATCATGCGCTGGCCCACGTTTGAGGTCATGATGATGACAGTGTTCTTAAAATCAACTGCCCGACCTTTGGCGTCGGTCAGTCGTCCGTCGTCAAGCATTTGCAAGAGGGTGTTAAAAACATCTGGATGTGCTTTTTCAATTTCATCAAAAAGAATGACAGAATAAGGTTTGCGTCGCACAGCTTCGGTTAGTTTGCCGCCTTCTTCATAACCAACATAGCCAGGAGGGGCGCCGAGCAATCTTGAAACAGTGTGTTTTTCCATGTATTCAGACATGTCAATCCTGATCAAGGCTTCTTCGGTGCCGAACATAAACTCAGCTAAGCGTTTGGCGACTTCTGTTTTACCAACGCCAGTGGGGCCGGCAAAGATAAATGAGCCGACTGGCCGTTGGGGAGGCTTTAAGCCTGCCCGGCCACGGCGGATGGCTTGGGAAATGGCGTGGACCGCGTCGTCCTGGCCAATGATACGCTGGTGCAGCTCGTCTTCCATTTTGGTCAGCTTCTCGGTCTCGGCGGCAGTTAGCTTAAGTACCGGGATGCCTGTCCAGTCAGAAACAATTTCCGCGATATCGTCTTCCGTGACCATGGATATGCTTTTGTCGTTTTCTGTCCGGTGTTTTTTGAGCCGACTTTCTAGCTCGTCGATCTCATCGCGGATATTAGTCACGTCTTCATATTTTTGAGCGCTTAAAGTGTCATCTTTGCGCTTTTTAGCTAATTCAAGTGAGCACATCAATTTTTTAGTATCATCAGTTGGTGACATCATGCGCAAGCGCACTTTAGCCGCGGCTTCGTCCATCACGTCAATGGCCTTATCTGGCAAGAACCGGTCAGAGATATACCGGTCAGAGAGCGAGGCGGCGGCGATCAAGGCTGCGTCAGGAATTTTAACTTTGTGGTGCTCCTCGTATTTTGAGCGGATCCCTTTTAAGATCTCGATGGTTAGCTCAAGTGAAGGCTCATTAATAAAGACTGGTTGGAAACGGCGCTCTAAGGCTGCGTCTTTTTCAATGTTTTTGCGGTATTCGTCAACCGTGGTCGCGCCAATGATTTGGAGCTCTCCTCGAGCCAGGGCAGGTTTAAGCATATTGCCGGCGTCAATCGCGCCTTCGGCCCCACCAGCGCCGACCAGGGTGTGTAGCTCATCAATAAATAAAATGATCTGGCGTTTTTTAGCCAAGATCTCTTCCAGAACTTTTTTAACGCGCGATTCAAACTCGCCGCGATATTTGGTGCCAGCCACCAGGCCGCCCAGGTCCAAGGCAATAACTTGTTTGCCTTGAATAACTTCTGGGACCTCATTTTTAACGATCCGCTCGGCTAAGCCTTCGACAATGGCGGTCTTGCCAACCCCGGGATCGCCCAAAAGCGCAGGGTTGTTTTTCGTGCGGCGGGAAAGGATGCGGATAATCCGGTCAACCTCTTTTTCTCGGTCAATTACTGGGTCTAGCTTGCCTTCTTTGGCCATGGCAGTAAGGTCTCGACCATAAGTCGCCAGGGCTGGTTTTTTCTGACGGGGTTGGGTACCCATGGCCAGGCCAGGGAAGCTGCCAAACATGGCGCCTGGCATACCCCCCATTTCTTCTGGCGGCATGTCCTCGGGAAATTCTTCTTCTGGGCCAAAGGCTTCTTCGCCAGCGCCCAGGGCTTTTTCTGTTTCTTTGATAATTTCTTTTGCGACCAGATCAAAGGTGATCTTGCGTTTGTGCAGGGCTTGTGCAGCAATGCTTTCAGCCTCGCGAATAATGCCCAAGAGAAAATGTTCTGGGCCAACAAAGTTAAAGCCCAGCTCTCTGGCGGCGTTATAGGCTAATTCCAGCACCCTCTTGGCGCGGGGAGAGAGCACGATCTTGCTTGAGGGCTGGCCATCGCCGTGACCGATCAAGGACTCAACATCGGAAAAAAGATTGACCAGGTCAACGCCCAGGTTTTGCAGGACCTTTGAGGCCAAGCCTTCTTGTTTAATGATGCCCAGGAGCAGGTGTTCGGTGCGGACATGGTCATGGCCAAGCCGTTTGGCTTCTTCAGAGGCTAACTGCAAGAGCTTGGAGGCGTCGTCAGAAAAAGAGGCATAGAATTTTTCCGCTGGCCGGCGTTTGAACAGGGAGGCAAAGATGTCAGGGAACTCAAAAAAACCGGGAAAGCCAAGGGCGTCAAAATCATTGCCAAACCCAGGGTTGCTGCCAGGCATTAACCCTTCTTCTTGGGCGCAGGCCGCGCATAGGTGGCGGGTGGTCTTTTTGCCATTGACTATTTTAGTGATATGGATGCTAGCCGGTCGCGCTTGGCACTTTTCGCAGATCATTTTTGTCTCCTTTTTATCAACTCTAGTTAAGTTGATTATAAATTATTAACAAGGTTAGTTCAACTGCTCAGCATTTCATGTAGCAGCAACGTGATAATGTCCGGATTGGGCAAAGTGAAAATGTCCG
>PEYM01000047.1 GCA_002774365.1 Candidatus Saganbacteria bacterium CG08_land_8_20_14_0_20_45_16
CACAAAATGTAACATTTCTACTTTGGGGAAAGTGTAACATTTCTATTTTGGGTTGACAGCTATTTTTGAAATTGCTTAAGAGCTTTGCAAGTAACTTATGGGGATTAATTAGCCAAGAGTACCTGAGTAGTTACAAAAAATTATAACATATTTACCCACACTAACTAATATGATAAAATTAACTCCATCATGTCAAGAACAATTAAGATATTTGATACAACTTTGCGTGACGGTGAGCAATGCCCAGGGGCCTCGCTTAACCCAGAAGAAAAGCTGGAGATAGCCAGACAACTAGCCAAGCTAAATGTTGACGTAATTGAAGCTGGCTTTGCGATTGCCTCTCAAGGTGATTTTGACGCGATTAAGACCATTGCCCAAACAGTTAAAGGCCCGCAAATCTGCTCGCTCGCTCGCGCCAAAAAAGAGGATATTGACCGGGCTTGGGAAGCGGTCAAATACTGTGAAAAGCCAAGGATTCACGTCTTTTTAGCCACCTCTCCAATCCATATGGAGAAAAAACTCAATATGTCACCAGACAAGGTCCTTAAAACTGCTGTTGAAATGGTTAAATACGCCAGCTCACTTTGTCCTGATATTGAGTTTTCACCTGAAGATGCTGGACGATCAGAACGCGAATTCCTTTATAAAGTTGTCGCTGGGGTCATTGAAGCTGGGGCTAAAACTGTTAACATTCCAGACACTGTTGGCTACACCACCCCATGGGAATTTGGCCAGTTGATTGAAGATGTTATAAAAAACGTACAGCAGATCAAAGAAAAAAATATCACCATCTCTGTCCATGTCCATAATGACCTGGGTTTGGCTGTAGCAAACTCGCTAGCCGCTATTCTGGCCGGAGCCAACCAAATGGAGTGTACGATCAACGGGATTGGCGAGCGGGCTGGGAATGCTTCGCTCGAAGAGATTGTCATGGCCATTAAGACCCGCCAAGATATTCTGGGTTGCAAAACAAATATCAACACTAAAGAAATCTACAAGGCGAGCCGCCTAGTCTCAAATTTGACCGGGATGTTGGTCCAGCCAAACAAAGCGATTGTTGGAGCTAATGCTTTTGCCCACGAAGCAGGGATCCACCAGCATGGTGTACTTAAAGCTAGAGAAACTTATGAAATTATGAAACCAGAAGATATCGGCCTGACCGAATCAAAAATTGTTCTAGGCAAACACTCCGGCCGCCATGCCCTGCTGAAAAAACTCGAAGATATGGGTTATAAACTAGACAAAGACGGCTTGGAAAAAGCCTACCAACGTTTTTTGACCATAGCTGACAAGAAAAAAGAGATATCCGAAAGGGATTTGGAGATTATTGTGGCTGAAGAAGTTTACGTTGTGGCTGAAGAATTCCAAATTGAGAGCATTGCTATCAAGTCAGGGACAAAGACTAAGCCAGAAGCCACAGTGGTACTAAAACATAAAGGCAAAAAACTTAAAAAAGTTGTTAAAGGGGCTGGACCAGTTGACGCTGTCTACCAATCAATCCAGCAGCTTACCAAAGTCAAGGCTTCATTGGTTGATTATACGATTCAAGCTATTACCGGCGGCACTGATGCCCTGGGTGAAGTAATCGTCAGAATAAAAGAGAACGAAAGAATTTATGTGGGCCACGGGGCAGACACAGACATTATTATTGCTTCAGCTAAAGCATATCTAGCAGCCATTAACCGGCTAATTTTTGCTACTGGTCAACAGTAATACAGGTTAAAGTTCGCGCCACAAAACCAGACGCCTGGATTTTTTTAACAATCATTTCACCCAAGTGTTTCAGGTCTGGCGCTTCAACAAAAGCAATAACATCATAGGGCCCAGTTACTAGATCAACCCTTTGTGTCCCTGTCGTCCCCTTAATAACCTGGATTAAATCTGATTCTTTGCCTGGGACAGACTCGATCAAGATATAAGCGCGTGTCATTTTATCCCTCCTTGAAAGTGTTAAAAAAAGTATAACATGTTGGTTGAAATAAATCAGGGCGAATGTTATAATTTCACGAGCCTTACGGAGGAAATTATATGTGGCAAAAACTTAGCAGCTACTTTTTAAGGGGATTAATTACGCTCCTGCCCCTCTTAGTCACGATCTGGCTCCTCTTTTTTCTCTTTACCTTCCTTGATAGCATTCTTGGCAATGTCATTACCTTGATGATTGGCCACGCAATCCCAGGCCTGGGATTTATTATTACTATTTTACTCATCTTTATCGTTGGCTACTTTGCCACTTACATTATCGGTGCCCAGCTTTTTAATATTGGCGAAGAGATCCTTTGCCGCGTGCCCATAGTCAAAAGCATTTACTCAGCCGCTAAACAAATCAACGATGTTCTTTTTATGCAAAAACATGCTAACGAATATCGGCGCGCTTGTCTTTTTGAATACCCTAGAAAAGGCTTGTGGACTGTTGGGTTTGTTACCTCAGACGCCACCGTAGAAATTGAAGCCAAGATCAAAGAAAAAATGATCAATGTTTTTGTGGCTAATACCCCTACCCCAGCCACTGGCTTTTTGGTCCTGGTCCCGGCCAGAGAGGTGGTTTTGCTGGACATGAAGATCGAGGATGCATTTAAATATGTTGTTTCTGGCGGAGTGTTAAAGCCTTCGACCTTGCCCCCTGAAGTCCCACTCAAAAAGGATTCATAATGCATATTATCATTATCGGTTGTGGCCGGGTAGGTTCTCAATTAGCCCAAATCCTATCGCACGAAGGACACAATGTTGTGATCATTGATAAAAACCAAAAATCTTTCAAAAGGCTCGGCTCAGAATTTAACGGCATCAGTATTACTGGAATTGGTTTTGACCCGGACATCTTAAAAAGGGCTGGGATCGAACGAGCCGACGCAGTCGCGGCAGTTACTAACGGTGACAACTCTAATATTATGGTTAGTGAGATTGCCAAAAAGATCTACAACGTTCCGCAAGTCATTACCAGGATCTACGATCCCCTGCGAGCAGACATTTACCGCAAGTTTGGCTTAAACACCATCAGCACCACCACCTTAGTGGCCCGCATCTTTAGGAGTGCTATTTTAAAAGAATCATCAAAATTAAAATTCTCTATTGGTCAGGACCTTGGTCTTTTAGAATATAAGGTCAGAGAACCAGACAAGGGAGAAAAATAATGTATGTTTTGATTGTTGGCGGCGGCAAGGTTGGCAATTTTTTGGCCAAAACCTTATCAAAGGAAAGCTTTGATGTGGCGATTGTGGAAAAAGAAGACTCTTTTGCCCAGCGCATTGCCGAAGAGCTTGACCATGTACTAGTAATTGCTGGCGATGGTTGTGATCCTGCGAAACTAGAAGATGCTGGCATTGCCAGGGCCCAAGTGGTGGTAGCTGTTACTGGTGACGACGAGGATAATCTCATTATTTGCCAGCTGGCCAAGGATACTTTTGGGGTGCCGCGGGTCATTGCCAGGGTTAACAATCCGCGCAATGAAACAACCTTTCAAAAATTAGGCCTGGATACTGTTTCCAGCACCACGATCATCACCAAATTAATTGAGGAAGAAGCAACCATCGGTGATATTTTTACCCTGCTCGCGCTCAAACGTGGCAAACTTTCTATTGTTGAAGCAATCCTTAATACGAAATCGCCGGCAGTGGACAAAACAATTAAAGAGCTCAAGCTGCCTGTCCAATCTATACTAGCCACAATAATCAGGGACAATCAAATCATCTTTCCCAAAGGCGAGACCAAGCTTTTGGCCGGCGACTCAGTCATTGCCTTATCAAGCTTTGATCAAGAGAGTGCCTTACGCGAAGCACTACAGGGAAAAGAATAACTGATGCTACTGCGGCCAACAGACCAGGACTTTAAGACCATTGCTTATTATATTGGCAGATTGATAGTTGGCCTGGGCATTATTTTTATCATTCCTTTAATTACTGCCCTAATTTTTGGTGAATGGGATAGGGCCATGGACTTTTTCATCAGTATGCTGGCCTCCATCTTTATTGGGATCCTTTTGCAAAGGCTTTTCTCTTCCCATCAAGACATGAATTGGAGCCAAGGCCTGGCTGTAACCTCTATTTCTTGGCTAGTGGCTATGGTCCTGGGTGCTATCCCCCTTTACCTTTCTGGTCATTATCTTTCTTATCTAGACGCTTGTTTTGACTCCATGAGCGCCTTTGCTACCACTGGTCTAGCCCTGATCCAAAACCTTGACCATTGTTCTAATTCGGTCAATATGTGGCGCCACTTAATGATGTTCCTGGGCGGCCAAGGCATTGTTGTTATTGCTTTAACTTTCTTGATCAAGGGCACTGCTGGCGCTTACCGCATGTATGTTGGCGAGGCCCGTGAGGAAAAGGTTTTGCCTAACGTCATTCAAACTGCTCGTTTTATCTGGATGATCAGCCTAGTTTATCTGGTCGTGGGGACACTCGCCCTAACGCTGATCGCTTATTTGGAAGGGATGCCCCTGGTTCGCTCATTCTTGCACGGTATCTGGATCTTTATGGCTGCTTTTGACACTGGTGGCTTTACCCCGCAATCACAAAGCATTCTCTATTACCACAGTTTTCCATATGAGCTAGTGACAATTGTCTTAATGGTCCTGGGTACACTCAATTTTAGTTTGCATTACGCTCTTTGGAATAGAAATTTTCGCGAGTTTTTCCGCAACATTGAGACCAGGACCTTGCTAGCTTCACTCTCAATGCTCTTTGTCGTTCTGCTTATTGGCCTGACCAAACTTGCCACCTACCCTAATTGGCTGGCTGTTTTTCGCAAAGGGTTCTATCAATTGATCTCAGCTCAATCAGGTACAGGCTACATGACTATTTATCCCCAACAATTTCCCAACGAGTGGCACACTCTTTCACTCCTGGCTATTACTATTGCCATGGGCATTGGCGGGTCAGCCTGTTCAACCGCTGGCGGCATCAAGGCCTTAAGGATCAGTATTTTTTGTCGTGCTTTCTTGCAAGACATAAAACGGATTATGTTCCCGGGAACCGCCATAATTATTGCTAAAATCCATCACATCAAAGATCTGCTCTTGGAAGATCGGTTGGTACGGGCAGCAATGATAATTTTAACCACCTACATCTTTACATATTTAGGCGGGACAATTATTGGTGTTTATTATGGTTACCCGCTGGCCAACGCTGCCTTTGAGTCTGTTTCTGCGGCTGCCAACGTTGGCCTGTCAACTGGGATTACAGTCCCAACCATGCCAACAGGTTTGAAGATTACTTATATTGTCCAAATGTGGCTGGGTAGATTAGAATTCATGTCTATCTTTATTCTCTTTGGCCTAGCAATCGCTAGGTTCACGGGAGCAAAAGGGAGATCAAAATGAAAATGATGCGACTTAGCGTTTGGTCAATCTGTCTTTGCCTGGCCTTATGTTTATTGGGGCTTAGCCAACCAACTAAAGCTACAATCACCTCTGCCACAGAGCTGATCGAAAAAGCTGCTTTATTTGACGGTAAAATTGTCCAGTTCCAAGGCGAGATTATCGGCGATATAATGTCGCGCGACCAATACGTTTGGCTCAACATTAACGATGGCCAGGCAACGATAGGGATCTGGGCTGCCAAGGATATTATGCCTCCCGTAAAATATACTGGGGAATATCGCTACTATGGCGACACTATTTTGGTAACCGGCAAGTTCCACCGTGCCTGCTCCCAGCATGGGGGTGACCTTGACCTTCACGCCACAGAGATCAGCTTGATTGCTCAAGGACATGAAATAGAACACGAAACCCACAATAACAAATGGTATATAGCTGGGATTCTTTTTATCGGCATCATTGCTCTTGCTTTACTGCCCTGGTTAACGAGTAAACACGCCCGAGATTAGCTGGTCGCAGTTAGCACAGCAGTTGTTTTTTAACCCTTTAAGTCCAATTTGATAACCAGCTCTTTCTATTAGCAAGTGCTGGCATTTTGGACAATATGTACTCTCTGCCGGATGACCAAGAACATTGCCAAGGTAAACAAATTTTAAGCCTGCCTTTTGCCCTATTGCCCTGGCTTTTTCCAAGGTTGCCACTGGGGTTGGCGGCAGATGAGAAAATTCAAGATAAGGGGAAAACCTGGTCAAGTGCCACGGTGTCTCTGTTCCCAAATTTTTCATCATCCAATCTGCAATACCTTTTAATTGAAGGTCGTCATCATTCATGGTTGGGATCACGAGGGTAATAATCTCAACATGCTTTTGCCACTTTTTCTTTATCCTTTCAGCCGAGCGCAAAACTGGCGAAAAATCCTGAATCTTAGCCAACTTGAAATAAAAGTCATTGGTAAACCCTTTAACATCAACTCGATAAGCATCAAGATAAGGAGCCAGCATATCTAGTGGTTCTTGATTAATATAACCATTAGTCACAAAAGCAGTGTAAAGGCCAGCTGCCTTGGCAATTTTCGCACTGTCAAGCACATACTCAAACCAAATTGTTGGCTCATTATAGGTCCAGGCAATCCCTTGGCAATCATTTTCTATGGCCAAAGAGACTAATCTTTCAGGCGGAATTTCTTGAGTCGGTCCCTCACCTACATGGGCGATCTGCCAATTTTGACAATGGCCACAACACATATTACAGCCATAGGTACCAAGGGAAAGAACCAGCGTGCCTGGATAAAAATGAAAGAGTGGTTTTTTTTCGATCGGATCAGCCGCTACTGAGCAAGGCTTACCATAGACCAAGGAATAAAGCTTTCCTTGTCGATTCTCCCTCACTCCACACACCCCACACCTGCCCTCTTTGATCAAACAATTCCAAGGGCAAAGAGTACACTTGACTTTTTGATTATCAAGTTGGGTATAAAATGACGCTACCTTCAGTTGGTTCATCACTATCATTCTAGCAAAGATAATTTTGAAAAACAGCTGAAATTTGCCGCTATTGTTGACGAATATATATGAGAAGCTTGCTTTTCTCGCGTAGGCCCCCCTCCAAGGGGTGCTGCTTATCAACGAAACGCCGAGCTAATAGGAACCATAACTGACCCGCCAAAAACACAGAACACAATATCATATCGCATTACTCATTCCCTTCCGATAACAAACATTGTTCACTCAAAATTCTCTCTAATAGTCGAAGGAGAAGAAAAAGCAACAGAAAGGACTGCTCAATCTTTTGCCATGATGTTTGAACGTTTTTCCCAGTTGTCAGCCTTGCCAAATGAAAAGCGTTTAAATATCCATTACGTTTTAGGAGACCCAGATGCTTCAGTCGATCCAGAAAATCATGACATCCTTTTAAGGGGCTTAAGTCAACTAAGCACTACTCCTCTAAAAAATGGGGGAAGCGTTTGTTGGTTTGATGCCGCCATCATAAGTTTTGTCATAGGACACGAGCTAGCACATATTAATCTTAAACCAGCAAATAGGTTATTCCAATTTCTAGATCGAGCCTTAATCCACCTTGGCCCGTTTAGGCGAAGAGCAGAAAAGCAAGCCGATCTACTTTCAGTCATTTACATGGTTAAGCTTGGATACATTAAAGCTGGAAGTAAAATAAGTGACTTCTATCCCTATAACCCTATCGTCGACAAGCAAACAGCCTCCCTGCCGCTCGAATATTTTATTTATCGTGTTAGCCAGGAAGTTCCGTGGTTAGAAGCATTCTTAAGAGTAGTAGCCAGTCCGCTAACAAAACCAGTTTGGTGGTTAACTTGTTCTCATCCAAAAAGAGAGGCAAGAATCGACCAGCTCCAAAGTTATCTTCCTGAAATTCTCAGGCAGGTTAAGGCAGAATATAAAGGGGAATCATTTGAGACCTTAGTGACTATTTGGCAAAAACAGTATTCCACCTGCACTACATTCCAAAGCTAAAATAGATCTTTTCTTCCCCATTAACATCCAACCCCTTAACATAACCCAATTGCAAAGTCAGGCCATAATAACCCCATAAAAAAAGCGACTCTAAGCTTAGCTCAGCACCATAGCTGCGCTTAAGTCCGAGCTGATCAATCTGACCAAAGGTTGCGCCGCCAACTTCATAAAAAAGTGTTCCCCAAACCTTATCAAAAAATGTTGATCCATAAAACCAGCCAACTTCAGGATAAAATAAAGGAAAACTATATTCGGTTGATAGCGAGATCCCTTTATTACCAAGAAAATTAGTAGCTGGGTAACCGCGCAAACTTAAATATTGCCAAGAAAAATTACTCTGCACCAATTGGTCACCTTGACTATAAAAGGCTGAAAGCTCTGAGGCCACAATCGTGTGCGGCCAAACTGTCTTAAAATAAGAGCTAAGCTTGGCGGAATAATTAGTGTAAGTATAATCGCTCCCAAGTGATTTTGAATTAGCGGTTATCTTAGCTGTTAGCGCCAAACCATCTTCAGGACTGATTGATTTGACATATTGCCGGCTGCTATCATAATTATAAGATAAAAATACCCCTTTAATGTCACCCAAACTAGGTTGAGGAGTTAGCTCAGCCAGGCTGGTAATATTTTGGACCTCAGTTTGCGCGTAACCAATTGAAAAAGCCTGACGGTCCCATGACTTTGAAACACGGTTATCATAAAGAGAAAAAGCAATTGAACTAATATTTTCTCTCAGCCACAAGGTCTGGCTCCCCCAGCCATAAGGGACTGCTGTTTCGCTTAATTGACAAGTAATCCGCGGCCCAAATTGATCATTAGCGTAAAGTAGCGAGTATTGCGGCCTGGCTATTTCAAAATCATAGCCAGCCAAGACCTGGTATTGCTGCTGGCCCAAAATATCTAAGCCTTGCAGATAAATATTAGTCTGCGACCCGTTTTCATTAGAGTAACTTAAGGGGAGCCAAAATTTGGGCAAAAGCGATGGCCAAGGATTATAATCACTAATTTTATATGTGTTTGACTGGCCCAACTTTTTTTGAAAACGCGGCTGATCAAGACGACTAGTGGCAGCCCTGCTGCTGGGTTGGACCAGCTGCCATTTTAAGGACTCAACATCAAGCCAGGCTAGGTCATAACCCTTAGCTGAGTAAGAAACATAGGCTAATCTTCTTCCATCTGGCGAGATAGCCGGCATCAGCGCCCCACCAAGGACATTGGTAATCTTATACAAGCGCTTTGACGGCAGATGATAAGCAAAAAGATTGACCATGTCATCACGGTCAGCGTCAAAAATTAGGTAGTCACCAGCAGGGGAAAAACAAGGATTAGACTCCACCACCCCATCATTGGCGCTGAGCATTGGCTGCTCTTGCCTGGTCGCCAAATCAATGAGATAAATTTTTTGCTGACCGCCAGGCAGCCATTTTGCCACGGCGATTGTTTTTCCATCAGGGCTCCAGGCCGGCGAAAAATACTGGACATTATCCACTCTTGGCACCAGCAGCCCAAGCTCTGTCCCATCACGGCTCATCAGCCTCAAGGTCCTTGTCCCCAGGCTATTCTCAACAAAAACAATCTGGCTGGCATTTGGAGAAAAGGCAGCATCAGCCGCTCGCATTCCATGGGTCAGCTGAGTAACCTTTTGCTGGTTCGAGCTCAAAAGATAAAGGTCGCTGTACGTATAATAATTATTAAAAGTATCTAGTTGGCTAAAAAGTAGCTCCCCTGACTGATTAAAAGACAAATTATCTGAAGAGACATTGGCCTCAACCACTACCTGGTCTTGGCCACTAACAATGTCCTTGGCCCTAATCGCTGAATAAGAGTCAGGCCCTCGGCGTTCATAATAAATTTTAGTTCCAGTAGTGTTCCAAATCGGCTTGAGATTATAATAGCCGGAGTTAGTGAGCAAAAGAGGCTCAGTCAGCTTGCCTAGTGCCTGTTTTTGGGCCAAGTATTTTGTTCGCATCGCAGCTAGCCAATCTATCCAAAGCTGGCCCAAGGTTTTACGGTAAACAAATAAGTAAGCCCCGTCAATATTACCGGCATACATAAAATCGCCATAAACATGGCAGAGCGCGACTAAGCGCTCCTCACCATATGTTTCCTCTAAATAAGTCAAAAATTTGACCCCATACAAGTAACGCAGCAATCCCATGGGCCAACGCACAGTGCTGTTGGCTGCCTGATCCAAGCTCTTTAGTTGATCCTCCAAAACATCCATCCGCAGCATCATGTCCCAACGCGGATCAGCGCCTCGTCCCCACTTCTGATGTTTAGTCTCTGAATAAGTCGCCAGTCCTTCAATAAAAAACCAGGGCTGCAAACCGTTGGGAAAGATAACGTTACCCAAAAATAGCTTTAGAAGCTGCGGCGCGCCCTCAACAATTTCAAAGTGTAAGATATGCGTGTACTCATGCAAAAAGACAAAGCCTAGCCACTCCTCATATTTTGAAGGGGTTAAATTAGAGGACCAATCCGTTAAATAAATGGTTATTTTAGGATCAGGAATAACAGTGGCCGAGCCATTGCCATAATCAACAGTATCAAGTAAAAGGACATTGGTCTTTTGCTGCGGCTCAATCCTTAAGAAGCGAGTGAGCCGATCATGGGTCTCTTCGGCAATTGGCGCCAATTTTTTGGCCGTGTCAACTTCTGCCCCGTAAAAATGGATTAAAAAGTGCGGGGTTTCTAGTGTTTGCCATTTTAAGGCTGGGTCAAGCCAAGTTGCGGCCCAAGCAAGCTTAAGACTAATACATAAAAACACCAAGCTAATTAAAACTATTTTAAGTTGCTTCATTGCTTAAATTCTACTCCAAGCACCTTTTGAAAGCTAGTTTTCAAGGCCTTAGCTAATTCGTCAAAACAAGGGACTCGGCCCAACACCTCCTCAAGCGAAATGGCCTTGACCTCCCCGGCCGGATTTTTGAGAACCTGCAAAATTTCTAGACCTGGGTTTTTAACAAAGATTGATCCTTGCTGCAAAAGCTTTGCCCGTCCGCGCTTTTGAGCGCTCCCAACGATCTTTTTCCCTTGGCAAACTATTTCATACTCTGCTGGGTAAGAAAAACACAGACTCCTCACCCCTTTCTCCTCTGCCACAGGCAGAGGATTCATTCCCCCATCACCAACGGTGATGGTTGGTGAGGCTTTGATTTGAGCTGCCACCCCTATCATCCTCAGCGCCTCAAGCACTGCTTCCGAAACTTTATAATACGACGGCAAAAGCCCAGCAGGCAGATCATCCAGACCCGCGACAACAGAAAATGTCACTTCTGCCTCATTATGAAAGACAATTCCACCACCCGTCGGCCTTTTCACAATTTCCCAACCAAGTTCGCTCGTCTTGGCAAGAACAAGCAGCTCATCAATTTTCTGCGCATAGCCAACTGAGATGCACTGATGCGCCCAGGAATAGATTCGAATAATAGGTTCTGTCGCTTCCCTAAAGAGCTTAAGATCAAGCTCCATATTCTCTCGGCCGCTAGCGGGTTTGGATATTATGAATTGCCAGGTTTTCATTGAAATTTCCCCTAAAAATTAACGATATATATATAGTAAAGTAGACTCTAACGAAAAACAAGAAGGAGCATTAAAAATGCCCAGGATCGTTTCTTTCAAAACTGCTCAAGGATCACGTTATTTCCTTGAGGGAACAAGGACTCAACGAACAAAAAGCTTGCACAAAAATCATCCCACAGATGACGTAGGTAAAAAACCTTGGAGTAACAGAACGGTGTATGTTGCCGAAGCAGTAGCCATTCATGCTGGTTTACTCACCCAACCATCGGCTCCTCCTGTACAAATACTTGAAAACGGGGCATGCATGTATTTTATTGCTTGGAACTTTCAAGCTAATAAATGGGGCATATCACCATCTGACAGAGAAGGGTTCACTTACGAAGAACAACCCAGGATAGGGCTTTCACCTCTTGAGCTGTGGTTTACCAATAAAACAAACAGCTTTAGTAAATGGCATATCGGTAATGTTATCACAGAAATCAACGAAGAGTAGTAAATTTCAAATTCAGCTCTCTCGCTGCCTTAGCCTCATCTAAGCGTTTAACAGGGGTCGTTTGCGGAGCGTTTTTGACAAGTTCTGAATTAGTTTCGCACTCCTTAGCAATTGCGATCATGGCGTCGCAAAATTTATCCAAGGTCTCTTTGCTTTCAGTCTCTGTCGGCTCAATCATCAGGGCTTCTTCAACTATTAAGGGGAAGTAAATTGTTGGCGGATGGTAGCCGTAATCCAACAAACGTTTCGCTATGTCTAAAGCTTTAACCCCATATTTTTCTTTCTGCCACTTAGCAGAGATGACAAATTCATGCTGACAGGTCCGGTCATATTTTAAATAGTAGTGGTCTTTTAAGCGGCTCATCATGTAATTGGCATTCAAAACCGCGTTTTCAGAAACCTCACGCAATCCTTTAGCGCCTAAACTCAACAAATACGCATAAGCCTTAATAATAACGTTAATATTGCCATAGAAAGAGTGAACTTTGCCAATAGAAGGTGAGTCGTGAGAAGTGAAAAGTGAATAGTGACAATTTGTTTTGATAACCCTTGGAATAGGCAAAAAAGGCTCAAGTTTTTCATTAACGCCAACAGGCCCCGCCCCCGGCCCTCCACACCCATGGGGAGTCGCAAAAGTTTTGTGCAGGTTAAAATGGGCCACATCAAAACCCAGGTCTGCTGGCCGGCAAATACCCAGGATCGCATTGGCATTAGCCCCATCATAATATAGCAAGCCGCCAACCTGGTGGATAATTTCCGCAACTTTTTGAATATGTTCATCAAACAACCCCAAGGTATTTGGATTGGTTATCATTAAGCCGGCAGTGTCATTGCCAACCACTTTAGCCAAGGCATCAATATCGATATTGCCATGGGGATCAGATTTAACAACCACTGTTTCAAAGCCAACTAAACTGACTGAAGCAGGATTTGTCCCGTGAGAAGAGTC
>PEYM01000137.1 GCA_002774365.1 Candidatus Saganbacteria bacterium CG08_land_8_20_14_0_20_45_16
AGGCTTGTTCATAATTGGGGGATGAACACAATTATGAATGACACGGGATTAAACACGATCGAGCAGATTAAATCTTTCCTGGAGGGGGTGAAAGAAGTTGAATTTCAGGTTCGGTCAACCGAGGAGAAATATGCCTGGATTCAAGGGATATTGATCAAGTTTGAATATACCACTCTGAAAAAACCGGACAAGGGAATAATCTTCAACTACATCAGGAAAATAACAGGCTACTCCCGCCAGCAACTTAACCGCCTGGTTTTTCAATACAAAAAGAAAGGCTACATCATTAGGCAATACCTGAATAAGAACAAGTTCCCTTGCAAATACATCCGGTCAGACATCGAACTTTTGGTCAAAACCGACAACGCTCACAGTCGGCTAAGCGGACCAGCCACCAAGAAGATTCTGGAGAGAGAATATCTGGTTTATAGCCGCCGGTAATACGAAAACATCGCAAAGATATCCTTCTCCCTTTTAAGCTTAAGACATAATCAGCCTTCTTTCTAGTAATTGCTTCGGCAATTTTTTTCTGGCAACCCATTGCGTCGATAGTTACAATGCAGTCTTTCAACATTAACATTTCTAAAAGCTTCGGGATGGCAGTAATCTCATTTGATTTTTCCTCTGTTTTTACCTGTCCCCATACCAACTGATTATTTTCAACCCAAGCGCTCACCATATGAATTGCTGCTTGCTCTGCGCCACGGTCAAAACTTCGTCTTAGCGTTTTCCCATCAATTGCGACCAAACTTCCATGAGAGATTTCGCTTACTGCATTTATCCACTGAGTAAAGCAAACAGAAAAGGTTGCTGCGTCAAGGGCCGCGAAAACCCGCCCAAAAGTGTCATGTGAAGGAATTCCATGCGGCAGTTTGAGAAAGGTTTTAAACCATTGTTCTTTGCATTTTCCAAATGTTTCAATATCTGCCCAATTATCTGCGCCACAAATAATCGCGCAAATGGTAACGGTCAAAATATCTGGCAGTAAATGTCGTTTAGTCCGATCAATCCGGGGATCTTTGAGATTAGCAAAATGCTCCACTATGGTTGTTGTTGGATTCTCCGTCGTAGGAGTCGCGCCTGCCGACGGGCAGGGATGCGCCTTTGGCGCAGGAATTGAAAGCATATTGTGATACCTCCTCTATTATTATATTAAAAAAAAAGAAAGAAAAAAAATCAAAATATACCATGCCAATTTAGAAAATGCAAGTTTTAAAGTGGGGTTCTCGAAAAAAAAGTCGCAGATTTGTTGCCTAATTCAATTTAGATGCGATTGCCCTATATCTCGGCCCCAATTCCTTTGACCACAAAATTTCTTTATGCTATTATTTCAATTGAAATGGACGAAAAAAAGCTAAGACAAACCTGCAAAACTTACGGCATTGATTTTTTGGGTGTTTTTGGCTCCTATGGAAGAGGAGACCAAACCCCGCAAAGCGATCTTGATTTGCTGGTAAAATTTACCAAAAGAAAAAGCCTGCTGGATATGGTTAGAATTGAGAGGGAAATATCCGATTCACTCGGCCTCAAAGTTGACCTTTTAACAGAAAAAGCAATTAGCCCATATTTAAGAGAGAAAATTAAAAGTAGCTTAAAGGTAATCTATGACAACCAGAGATAATCTTGTTTATTTAAAACACATTCTAGATGCCATCAACAAAGCAGAAGAATATATCGGTCAGATGAACGAAGATAAGTTCTCCCAAGAGTCACTTGTTCAAGATGGGGTTATTAGACAAATTGAGATTATAGGCGAAGCTACAAAAAATCTTTCTGAAGACTTTAGAAACAAGCACAAGCAAATCCCTTGGAAAGATATCGCCGGCATGCGCGATAAACTCATTCACGGCTATTTCGGCGTTGACATAAACGCGGTTTGGGATACCGCCAAAAAAGATTTGCCCATCCTAAAAACTGCAATAGTTAAAATGCTGCCGTAATGACTCTTTTGCTTGCCCTCGAAACATCGTGCGACCCATAAACACATCAGGGGATTTTTCGGCTTAACGACAACTAATTTTCGCTTCTATTTAAGAATGTTTTTTGGCCAATTTAGTTTTAGGCGGAGCTGAAACAACTTTCCCAGATGGCAGAAGATAAACAATTTTGCCGTTTTGCATATAGACAGAGGGAACGCCAAGCCTTTTATGCTCATCAAGGGCTTTCTTCACCGCTTCCCTAAGAGCTTTCTCAGCCATTCGCCCAAGATTATCGGTTCTATTATGAGCCGTCATATTATTTTGCCTCGATTAAGGAACTTTGAAAAAAATCTAAATATTTTCGATTAATAACCAGCAATTTATTTCTGGTATCGTCGGCAACCAACTCTGCCGATTTGCGCGAGTTATCAAACAAATACCAGCTGTCAGCCATATCTCTGTAATTATACCAAAAATTACATCTTGAGCGAAGATATCTCCTTCGTATAGTTTCATCAGGAATATCATGCCCTCCTGTTTCAACTCTGTATTTCACCCTGTTGACAGCCAATTCAACTGAAGCAATATCCAAAAAGAAAATATGAACATTATAATTTGCACCCTTCAACTCATCGATCATTTTTATCCACTTCTTACCGGCTAAAGTAGTTTCAAAGCCAAAAGACTCGCCTTTTTCTCTATATCCATCTATTAATTCAAGCATCAGACGCCCCGATTTCATGTTCATAGAAGCATAATCAAGGGGGGATAGTCCAACGGCAATATCATCAGCATTTACAAAATTACGAACATTAACATAATTAGGTAAAAATTGTTTTACAAACGTTGTTTTCCCCGAACCGTTAGGACCGCCAACAATATAGACTTCTTTTCTATCAACCATGGGATTATTATAACACTACTTTTGATTATCACACCGTGGAACTTCTCTCGTGAGATTAGGAGGGGTATATCAGCAAGATATGGTTTTAGTATGCTAAAACACTACTGTCCCAACGTTGAAGGGGTAAAAACGCTGTAATGCTTAATAATCAAGAGATACGGAGGAATTATGGTTTGTAGGGCCTTGAAAACAAAAAGAAGCCGTGGTCATACTTTTTGGGGTAGCCCCCCGGAGGTAATGACATATGAATATTGGAACGACTTTGTTTGGATCATACGCAATAGTGGGTTTTAACCATAGAATTTAGCTATCCTGAATAGATGAAACTTTTTGTCTCTGACACCTCTCACAAGAGCCCAAAAGTTTTTTAACTTTGCGTTAAACAACTCTGCCGAAGCGTTAGTGCTACGGTTAATAAAATAGTTCAGTATATTGGTTTTGTGCAAATCAATTGATTCGGCCGCGG
>PEYM01000109.1 GCA_002774365.1 Candidatus Saganbacteria bacterium CG08_land_8_20_14_0_20_45_16
CCTCACATTTTAATGTGGAGTAGCCCTAACTAACTTAACCAAGTGGTACTACTGTGGTTGATGATTTTGGTAGCGTTTGAAAACGGGGATGACATTTTTTAGCTTGTCCATCATTTTGTAAACGCTTTGCAAGTTAATAAAGATGCCAAAGGTTTCTTCCAGCATGTCTACCGAAGCCCGTTTGCTCTGGGGATTGGCAACGCGAGCCAGAACAACATTTTTAAAAGTCTCGACCGTGGCAACTTGCCTGGCCAGGTTTTTAAAGGCCTGGCGGTAGCCAAGATCATCAAAAAGTTTGCCGTAAACATCGGGAATCCCTTGAACCAGACGTTGTTCTTCCTTCAGGTTCTTTAGATTGACCTTGTAATCGTCTTCTTTTTCTTTTGCGGCCTGGTTGGCTTTTTTAGTTTTTAAGTTGAGGCGGGCTAATTTTTCAGGCTCAAAAAGCATTGCCTGGTCATCAGCTTCTAATTTAAACCGAATAGACTCAGCCAGTAACTTTAATTGCTTTAATTCTTTGTTGTCTATGGCAATGCCAACATAGCGGACAATTTTCTGGACGATCTTATCTCCGTTTCTGATAGATTTAACAATTTTGTTTTAGCGAAAAGTCAATTAATAATTTTCTGCTAGCAACTCAAAATAAGCCCTGGGGTGGTCACAAGCCGGACATTTTTCCGGCGCCTCCTTGCCGTCAATAATGCGGCCGCAATTGCGACATTTCCAGCGTACCACAACCTCACACTTAAACAGCTTGTCAGTCTTTAGATTCGCCAAAAGTTTGCGGTAGCTTTTTTCGTGTTCTACCTCAACTTTTCCAATTTGCTCAAACTGGTCAGCCACATTAGGAAATCCTTCAGCCCTAGCTGTTTCAGCCGCCTCTTTATAAAGCTTGGTCCACTCAAGGTTCTCCCCTTCGGCCGCAGCCTTAAGGTTCCCGGCAGTATCATCAATTACCCCAGCTGGATAGCTGGCCATGATCTCAACCTCCCCACCCTCAAGTAGCTTAAAAAATCTCTTGGCATGTTCCTTCTCATTTTCAGCTGTCTCTAGAAAGATCGCCGCAATCTGCTCATACCCAGCCTTTTTCGCTACACTGGCAAAATAAGTGTAGCGGTTCCTGGCTTGCGATTCACCAGCAAACGAAGCCAACAGATTCTTCTCAGTCTTGGTTCCTTTTATACTCTTTCCCATTTAAAAACCCTCCCCTATTATTATTTTAATCTTTCTTTTGAAAGGCCCAAATGATCTTTTTCAACCTCGACAAAAGCCTCGAAAATCTGTTTGATCCTACTATTTTGAGCTTCTTTAGCCGCCTGCTTATAAAACTCTATTGCCCGGGTCTCCCTAACATGTGAATCTTCAAGATTCTCTTGATTACTCACATGACAGGGATCATTACCCTTGACAATGCTAGCCAGTTTTAATATCTTTTTCCAAACACTGGCATGTTCTGCTTCTACTTTCCCTAACGCTTTAAATAATAATTTACCCTCGAGATCGTCGGTTTTTTCCGCTGCGCAAAAATAAAAAGCCGCGTTACTGATCTCAACCTGCAAAGCATGCTCAGCATTGGCCCGATCTTTTTCATTTAAATCAACCTTAAAAGTAACCTTAGCCTCTTTGGCTTCCTTAATATATTTTTGATCTACCCCACAAAATGGGCAATTGGCCGGCGGCGCCTCGCCAATATAAGGGTCACCACAAATTTCACACACCCAAAGTTTCACCATGATTTATTTCACCTCCTCAAACTGGTCCTTGCCTGCCCCACAAATTGGACAGACCCAAGTATTAGGGACATCTTCAAACTTTGTCCCAGCTGCGACCCCATTATCAGGGTCCCCGACAACTGGATCATAAATATAACCGCAGACCTTACAGACATACTTATCCATTGTTTTCTCCCCTTTCTTAGCTACCATCTCTTCAGCCTTAATATAGGTTGGCGCATTTTTCGGCGAAAACCCCTTCTTTACATCATGATAATACACATAGGTCATAGGCTCAAGTTGACTGAGGACTTCGGCTTCAAGAATCTTCCCTACTATTATAATATTGGTCCCTACCTCCAGCTGGCCGATCACCTCTGCCTCAAGACAGGCTAAAGCATGGTCTAAGACAATCGGCATACCAGTTGTTCCTTTTTTTGAGCTTATCCCTTCAAACTTATTGCTGGTGCGTCCTGACTTAAAGCCAAACTGGCCGATGAAGGTCATCGGGGTATTCTTCTCCAGCATGGAGAGAGAGAATTTTTTGGTCTTCAGCAGATACTCACAGGTCAAATTCTGTTTATTAAGTGAAACCGCAATTGTGGCCGGCTCGGCAGTGACCTGAAAGACCGAGTTAACAATCTGGCCATTAGGCTTCCCCTCAAACTCGGTTGAAAGAATATAAATGCCGTACGTTATTTTATGGAGTGCCTCTTGGTTCATTAAGCTTTCCAAAGTCCATGAAGATTACAATATTCTCGGGCCTCGATCTTTTCAGCTTTAACACAAAATTCTGCTTCCGGCTTATCACCTGGTTTTAAGAATTTACGGTAAGCCTTGCTGTCAGCAAGCACTTCAATCCATTCGATATAGTGTTTCTCCTCCATTGGATGAGCAACCGAGCCGACTTTAACCAAAACACCTTTATCAGTTTTTTCAATTACAGGGAGATGTTTTTCTTTAGCTGCATCAACTGTATTCTCCACCATCAGCTTCATCGGCTGGCCACAGCAGACAAGCTCCCCACCCCCCAGATGGACCAATTCCACCATATTGCCACAAACCTCACACCTATACACTTCTAATAGTTTCTTGGTCATTTTTCTTGCCTCCTTAACGAATAAAAAAAAGGGCCTTAAGTTTGTTATATCTTACATCATAACCAGAGATTGTTAAATCCCCAGCCTTGTCCAACGCAAGATGTCCCTGAAATAAGGGGCGTTTCCAACGCAAAATGTCCCTGAAATAACCAAAGATGTCATTATTGAGTTTATGAATAAGCTAATAATGATGGATCAAAAAATAAAAACAGTTGGGGATTTAAAGAAGTTCCTTGAGGCCAGCCGATTAACCCTGTGGCTTATCTCAATCTTAATATATTGACCGCTAACAGAACTTACATTAGCTCAACAACCAAGCATGCGGTTAACGCTACGATTGTTTACGACAAATTTTACATCAGACAAAAACTGGTTCAAAAAGAAAATTAGCTCCGCAATATCAGAGGG
>PEYM01000123.1 GCA_002774365.1 Candidatus Saganbacteria bacterium CG08_land_8_20_14_0_20_45_16
CCATGCTACATTTTACCACCCCACCGAAGCCAGCGGATACTCTTCATCTACAGCCTAACGGCTGTAGTATTTCGGTTGATCAATAAACCAAGCCTTTGCTTTCATCTGTCACAAATACCGGCTCGCCGGTTTTTATGGCCTGGGACTCACGGAAAATTTTAATAATCATCCATAGTTCTTTTTTAGAGATTTCTTTAGGCGAGGGTTTTTCATATCGAATCTTATCCCAATATAAATATTTAGAACTCGTCCTTTTAATAAAATCAAATATTTCTGTTTTATTATTGCCAATCAATAGTTCAAATATCTGTTTATGGTCAATTTTGCTCAAATCCGGCTTCTCAAGCTTAAACAACATGCATCCCTCCAATATGTCTAACGATACCAATACTATACCTATTTTAGTATACATTAATATGCCACGGTATTAAAAATTTTCAAGCAGCATTTTTAAGCTAATAAATAATTTTCAGTAAGCAATCTCAAACCGGCTAAATTCACCGGTCGTCGGCTCATAGTATTCATTCTTTTCGTGGATATAAGTAGCCATCGTAGAATTTATTTCAGCAGAAAATTTTTCAAGCGCGGCTTCTTCCCCTTCGGCCACCATCTCCACCCTGCCGTCCGGCAGATTCTTGACCCAACCAGTAAGCTTAAACTTATTGGCCGCATCCAAGGCAGTAAAGCGAAACCCTACACCTTGGACACGGCCAGTATAAATTACATGGAGCCTTTTCTTCACCTAGAACTTTATCATTGCCGCAATAATTGGATAAAACTTAACAATCACCGGCCCAAAGACCAGCGAAACAATTGACATTAACTTCAGCAAGATATTAATTGATGGGCCAGAGGTGTCTTTAAACGGATCGCCGACAGTATCACCAACAACTGCAGCCGCATGAACAGGGGTCCCTTTACCACCCAGGTAGCCCTCTTCAATCAATTTCTTACCGTTATCCCAAGCACCGCCAGCATTAGCCATCATAATTGCTAAAAGCACACCAATGGCAAGTGAACCAGCTAAAAAGCCGCCGAGTGCTGTTGGGCCAAGCAGCAAGCCAACTAAGAGAGGAACAACTACTGCCATTGCCCCTGGCAAAACCATCTCTTTTAAGGCTGACCTGGTTGAAATATCAACACATCTTTCAATATCAGGTTTAGCCTTCCCTTCCATTAAGCCAACAATTTCTTTAAACTGGCGCCGCACTTCAGCTACCATCGCATATGCAGCCCGACCAACTGCCTGCATGGTCAAAGCAGAGAAAATAAAAGGCATCAGGGCGCCGATAAAGAAGCCAACGACAACTGTAATATCAAGGAGGTTAATCGAAGTAATCCCCACAGTTTGCGTATAAGCCGCAAACAAGGCCAAGGCTGTTAAAGCAGCCGACCCTATCGCAAAACCCTTGCCAATCGCAGCAGTGGTGTTGCCTAATGAATCTAATTTATCAGTAATCTTTCTGGCTTCAGGAGGAAGTTCTGCCATAGTAACGATCCCACCCGCATTGTCAGCAATTGGGCCGTAAGCATCAACCGACATGATGATCCCAATCGTCCCAAGCATCCCAACCGCAGAGATCGCGACCCCATAAAGTCCAACAAAATGATAAGCAATTAAAAGCGCGGCACAAATTGAGAGCATGGGGAGGACCGTGCTCTTCATCCCAATGGCCAAGCCCTGGATAATACAAGTCGCAGCCCCGGTTTGGCAGGAATCAGCCAAGCCCTTAACAGTTTTGCCGGAGGTATAAAATTCAGAAAACAAGCCAATTGCTGCACCAACTAAAACACCACAAAGAATTGCCCAAAAAACTCCCAGATTGCCCGGGAGCAGCGCATTAACAATAAAGTAAGAAGCCCCAATAAATAAAACCATGGAAGTATAAGTAGCATTTCTTAGAGCAGAAGCAGGATCCGTGTTCTTAATGATATTCAAAACAATGGCGCCAACAAAAGAAGCGATCAAGCCCGCGGCAATTAAGACCAAGGGGAGGATCATCCAGAAAAAAGTGTTCTGGGTCATCAAAACCCCCAAAGCAATGGTGGCAACAACCGAACCAACATATGACTCAAAAAGGTCAGCCCCCATCCCAGCCACGTCACCAACATTATCACCTACGTTATCTGCAATAACTGCTGGGTTGCGAGGATCGTCTTCTGGGATCCCGGCTTCAACCTTACCAACTAAATCTGCCCCAACATCAGCTGACTTGGTATAGATACCGCCGCCCACGCGGGCAAAAAGAGCAATTGAAGAAGCACCCATGGAAAAGCCGGAAACGACTAAAGCTTTGGTTTTTAAATCAGGGATTAAGAACCAGATTAACCCCAGGCCAATAATACCTAGAGAAGCAATCGACATCCCCATGACCGAGCCGCCTTCAAAGGCACAGCCTAAGGCATTCCCTTGATTATAGGTAGCTGCAGCCTGGGCAGTCTTAACATTGGCCTTGGTCGCTGCGCTCATGCCGATAAACCCGGCGAGCATTGAGAAACAGCCGCCACCAAGGTAAGCCAGGGCAATAGGCAGACCGATAAAGTAGTAAATTGCGCCAAAAACAATGGCCATAAAAATTAACAGCGAAGTGTACTGCGTTCGAAGGTAAGCCATAGCTCCCTTATGGATCGCCGCAGCGATCTCGCGCATCCGAGCCGACTCAATCTTGGTCCTCCTAACACTCATAAACAGGAACAACGCGTAAAGCAAACCCAAAAAACCGATCCCTAAAATCCACAAAACCATTTTTTTACCCCTTTCTTTCTCGTAAATTATTGACCAAATAATTATATATTATAACACATATGTTATAATAAAATTATGTTTAACATCACTGAACACCAATACAATATAATAATGCAGCAAGCTCAAAGCTGCTATCCCCAAGAAACAGGGGGAATACTAGGTGGCCGGGACAATACTATTTTAGGGGTCCTGCCAATTTCCAATAAGGTCGCGCAAGACCGTACCGAGGTTTTTGGCCTTACAACCGAAGACATTGAACGGGCCTATCATTTTCTAGTTAAGCACGATTTGCAATACCTTGGGGTCTATCACACTCACCCAAAGGGGACACCCATCCCCTCAGCCCAAGACCTTTCGCACAACCAAAAATTCCTTTTTATTGTCGGATTGCAGAACCGTTACAACCCAGAATTTTATGGCTGGCGCGTCCAAGACGGCAGGGTCTATGCCGAAAACATAAAGATCATCAGTGATTTTGGGGTCACGGTCATTAATATTATGACAGGCCAGCCTCAACTGGCCCAAAGTACCAGTCCACAAGAGATTGACCGCCTGGCCCAGATGATCGACGATCTCATTGCTGGCCAAGAACTAGCCTATGAGAAAAAGGGCCCAATTAGTTGGGACGCCTCATCATTCTCAACCTTTGCTTGAGCTTATAATAAAGCCAACTGAAAATTTTTTTCCGCTTCAAACTACCAATCAATAAAATCTTATACTTGCTCTCTAACTCTGCCATAACTAGTTTCGTCTCTTTTGGTTCAAGTTCTTTCTTGAGTAGCTTTTCCAAAGCTTTGATCCGAAACCGGTCCATCCCCCAATACTTCTTGGAGAGCTGGTCAGCATGACCGCCGCGTTTGATGATCAGGTTTTCATCAAGAAAAGCAATCGGATATTTTAGGCTCATCCTAAGCCAGAGGTCATAGTCCTCACAAACAAAGAGCGATTCATCAAAGCCACCCAATGCCTCAAACACCGCCCTTTCCATTATTATAGAAGAGGCAGAGATAATACAAAGAGGCAAACACCTGTCAAAGATCCACCCGTGGTACTTTTGGTGTTTTTTGAGTTGGTTCAAATGCTGGCCATTCCTAATCCATTTTTCGTTAGTGTAACAAAAACGAAAAGGCTCGGAACCTGAGGCTAAACGCCTCGGTTCCTCGTTCAACTTCGTTAAATACTCTAGCTGCTTTTCAAGTTTTCTCCTGTCCCACAAATCATCAGAATCTAGAAAAGCAATATATTTTCCGAAAGAAACATTCACCCCAAAATTCCTTGCGGCAGAAACTCCTTTGTGCTTTCTAGAATAATATTTGATCGAATTTCGACTTTTCGAATGCTCGACTGTTCGAATATCTTCCCCATCAAAAACTACAATTATTTCAAAATCCTGAAAAGTCTGCGCCAGGACAGATTCAATTGCCTCTTGGGTAAATTCTAGGCGCTGATAGGTTGGGATGATAACTGAAACAAGCGGCATTAATAATTAACCTTAAGAATCTCAACTAATTTATCGTTTAACTTAAAGTTATCCGTCTTCCAAACCCTAAAAAACTCCTCGCGCCGGTCTTTGAGCAGCTGATAAAAATTATCCAGCCCTGTTTCATGCGCTGGGGTGCCGATAATTCCGGTAGTATCTGAAAGTTGATATAAGCCATCAGGAAATTTCATCCCTTGGATTGATTTATAGGTCCAGTAAGTCCAAGACCAGCCAAACTCCTGAAAGATATCCAGCACATCTTTCACCCACTGAAACTCCGCCCCACAGCAAGGACAGCGCGAAACCACCCCAAACTCACCAACTAAAACCGGCAGCTTAAGCTGCCTAGCAAAATCAGCATAGTTTTTAAGCATTGACCTTAGTTTTTCCTTATGCCAATACTCATCAGGATATTTATCAGCCGGCAGCCAATTAAAAACAAAGTTGAAGGGTTGATAAAAGTGGATGCTGATGGCCAAGTTATCACCCTTAATATCCTTAATGAATTCTATGTTGGTTCCCCATTCGTCCCCCTCAAGAAAGATCGTCTGCCTTCCCCCCTCCCCCCTTATTATCTCAACCACTTGCTGAAAAACCTCGGTCAGCAGTTTGACATCTTTAGTCACCGGCTCGTTCATAACATCGTAGCCAGCAAGCGCGACTTCGTTTTTAAAAGTTTGCGCTAGTTTCTGCCAGAGAGCAAAATATTTTTCCCGGTCAGCAGAGTTTTCCCAAAATAAAGCTTGACCCTCGCTGTCAGAGTGCCAATCTGTATTTTGCGAGCCAGGGACCGCGTGCATATCTAAAATAACTTGGAGGCCAGCTTCCCCTATCCGACCAACAACATTTTGCAGATATTCAAAACCATGATGCTCTTCAAGCAAACGATAGTTAAAAGGGAGGCGCACGCAATTAAGCCCCAACTTTTTTATCCGCGCAAAGTCCTGGTCAGTAATAAAGCTCTCGCGAAACCGCTTGGTAAATTCAACCACAAAATCTGGGCCATAGAGTTTGGCCAGCTCTCTCTTAAAAAGATGTTCAGGGATATTACGGCCGCCAAGGATATAGCCTTCCATCATTAGCCAGCCGCCGAGATTAAGACCACGAAGTTGCTGCATATCTTTTATTATACAATCTAATTGATTGGATTAGAACGAACAATTGCTGCTAAGGCCGCAGTTTCTAGCTCTAAGTCAACTCTTTTGGTTCGCTGATAGTCTTGCAACAAGGCCCAAAGATATCGATTGGCTAAATCTCCTTTGCAGCCGGCAAAACAGCCTGGCAATATTAACTGAGGGTTGGCCTCAGTTAAGGCTAAAATTTCTTCTGCGCTCTAGTGAATAAAATCACCCCGTTGAAATGCCTGTTGATATTTTTGTTCGCAACAAGCAGAGTTTATCCCATCTGCACCAATCACAAACGGATTAAAATCAGCCCAAAAACAAAAGGGATAATCACGAGGAAGGTCTAAGGCTAAAAGCCGATCCAGCTTGGAAATTGAGACCCTTGGCCCAGCTAAAGTTTGAACAAAGCCAAAAATATCCCTATAAGCCTCAATCCCTAAAAACATTTGATTACCAACCCAAAAATGAGTCGGCTTGACCCTGACAGCATCAATTCCCATCGCTAAAAGCCCGACAACCCTTTCTCTTATTTCACCCTCAGGCGTTTTTGGTTGGATCAACATGCTAGCAATAATCTCACATGGCCAGCCAAACCTTTCTCGATATTTAAGTACCCCTCGTAGCTTTGGCTCAATAACAGCTAAGTGATCATAGCCAAACAAAATTGGGGGAGCGAAACTCTTAAAACCGTCAAGTGAGGCAAAAGGCTCGAGAGAATATCTGGTAGCAAAAATTAGCCATTAGTTAATAAAACTGTTTCAAACCCACGGCTTTGGGCCATTTCTAGTATCGCAATTAAGCAGCTGGCGTCACGCTTAAGCGCCTCCCCCCCCGCCAGAAAAAATACCCCGTCTCAAGTTCAATTCAGCTAATTGCGTCAAAATCTTATCTGCCAGAGGTAAAGAGAGCTCATGACCAAGTCCCCTTAAATGACGATAGGTGCACTCCTTTTGGCAGCTTGGCAAACCAGAACAGCTTGTCGTTATGTCAATTTCTACCTCTCTGACCAAAGGGGAACGAAAAGTCCCTTTTCTCTTGCCAACATTCCATTTCAACCACTGAATTAGCATTTTATCCCTCTTGCCTATTTATCAGCGTTATGTAAACTTCATTGCAAATAATATGTAAAATTATAAAGATGCTACTAAATTTTTTATATATTTAACAACAAAAACAACATAAATATTGAACAATATGCTTGTAAAATTTAATAAAATTACTTGTAAAATTACACACAAAATGCTATGCTTTTTCTATGGTTAAGCGAAGAAAACTAGTTACCATTAAAGATATAGCCAAAGAAGCCGGGGTCTCGCTCGCCACAGTCTCCTTTGCGCTCAATAATCCAGAGCGGGTGGGAAGCCAGACCAGAAGGCATGTTTTAAGAATTGCCCGCGAGCTTGATTATAGCCGGATCAAAAAATCAAAAATGACCGGCAACATCGGTCTGATTTCTGATGACTACCATAACCTTCTCTTTGGCGAGTTCTACAACCATGTTGTCTTTGGCATCCTTCCAGAGCTCAAAAAACATAACATTAACATTCTCATTGACTCAACTGGCAATGATCCCGAATGCTTTCCCAAAATGATTATCAAAAATAAGATTGATGGAGTCCTATTTTTAGGCAAAAGTTCGCGCGACTTGATTTTTATTGCCGAGCAAAAAGGCATTCCCCTAGTTTTGGTCGGCCACCCAATCCCAGATCTTGAACTCCCGACTATTATCCCAGATGGTCGCTCTGGCGCTCTGCAAGCCATAAACCACTTGCTAGAATTAGGCCATAAAAAAATCGCCATCATCATTGGTGAGCCAAAGTTTGATCCAATCACCGCGGAAAGGCTTGAGGCTTATCGCTTTGCTTTAAACAAGGCCGGCTTAAAAGAAGACGATAAATATATTATAGAGGCAGATTATGGTCAACCAGAAACAGCCATTGAAGCCACGAATAAACTTTTAAACCTACCTGATCCACCAACTGCCATCTTTTGCACCAGCGATTCGCTCGCTTATCGCAGCTATGAAGCCATTAAAGCTAAGGGCCTTAAAATCCCTGATGATATTTCAGTTATTGGCTTTGACGATATCACAGCCCCTGCCTATGCCGAGCTCCCCAAACCAGAGCTAACGACAATTCATGTTGATCGAGAAGAGATGGGAAAAAGCAGTGTGGAAATCCTTTTTGACATTATCCAAAACCCTGAGCAAACAACCTATCGTTACACTTTGCCGGTCAAGTTAATTGTTAAGTGGTCAACTAAGCTTTTGAAAACCCAAGACTAAATTAAGGCCAGCTCTCCACCAGGGATTTCAACTTGCGGGTCAACAAAGACTAAAACTCCCTTTTGCCAAGCCAGGCCCAATCTTTGGAACATCGCGGCAACCACGGCCTGCCTACCCTCTAAAACAACGGCTTGAGATTCCATGTTTAATGTTCTAAGGATGTTAATTAAGGACTCTTGGTCTTCTCTGTCAAAGGTATTTTTAAACCGGAGCACTGTCACCAAAAGGGTCGGAAATCTTTGAAAGCTATAAAAATCAAAATCATTACTCTCTTGCCTTAAGGCATCAGCCATGTTAGTTTGAAAATCTGTCAAGACTTGCCCATAATTCAGCGCCAGTTGCAACGAATAAAGGGAAAAACGCCAGCCTTTGATTAAAAGCTCAATTTGTGGAAGAGGTATTACCAACTTAATTCCCATCTGAAAAGCGTTAAATTGAGCTAATTCTTTCTCAGTTGATTCGACAGCTATTTCTTCGAGCCTAAAAACTTGATTAAGGATAGTTGTATGAGGGTCAGGCGTAAGCAATACACTTATTTGCCTTTCCCTGGCCGATCGCTGGACGTCAGCCACTAGCTTATACACTGGGTCATTCTTGGAAAATCTCAACACCACAGATAAGTGATGCATTCTCTTCCCCAGGTCAGGCATTGGGCGGACTGGTTGCAACACATTATCAAGGCTTAAGACTGTCATCCCCCCCCCAAAGAAAGCTCCGAATAATTGGCTGCGGATCTCCGCGTCTCGACAACAAGCAGCACCCCCAAGAGGGGTGCCTACGCGAGAAAAGCGAGTTTTTCAAAACTCTCATATATCTCGTTATAAAGAACATAAAATTTCACTCGTATTTATATACAAACAAGTTATGATTTTTCCATGAACTCCTTGCTCTCGCCCTGGCCAGGATACTCCTTTAGGGCTATCACCATCAACCCAACAACCCATTTTGGCCCTGATGATTATTAGCTAGTTGGTTGTCCTATCAAATAGTGTTAAAATAGCCAAACATGGCACAAAACAAAATTTACTTCAACGGCAAAATTGTTGCCAGCGAACAAGCAACAATTTCAATCCTGGATCGCGGTTTTCTCTACGGTGATGGTTTGTTTGAGTCCTTAAGGACCCAGCAACAGGTGCCATTCCAACTTGACGCCCATATTAAGCGGCTGCTGCGCGGGCTAAAACTGCTCAAAATCCGCGCCCCGCTGTCAGCTAATCAATTTAAGCTCGCAGTCAAAAAAACCCTGGCTGCCAATAAGTTTAAAGAAACTTATATCAAGATCATTGTTACGCGTGGCCAGGCCAGCAGCCACGGTCTTGATCCCAGTAACACCGCCAGTCGGCCCAATGTCATTATTTATGTCGCAGAACAAAAACCATATCCCCAAAGACTTTTTCAAACAGGCTGGAAAGCCATTATCAGCTCTGTGGTCAAGAACAATAATCCCAGCGCCAGGCTAAAATCACTGTGTTATTTAGATAACATCCTGGCTAAGCTGGAAGCAAAAAAAGTTGGCGCTAATGAGGCCTTTCTGCTGGACAACAAAGGCAACCTGGCCGAAGGCACCAGCAGTAATATCTTTATTGTCAAACACGGGACTCTCTATACCCCAACGCTTGAGTCCCCGATCTTGGCTGGCACAACCAGGGCCCTAGCAATTAAATTAGCTAAACAAGCCGCCATCCCAATAATTAAAAAAACCTTGTCACCGAGAGAACTGTATACAGCAGATGAGTGTTTTATAACTTTGTCTGGGCCAGGAATTGTCCCGATCACCAAAATTTGGCACAAAAGGCTTAGCCAAGGCAAATGCGGTTCCCTCACCTCAAGTTTACTAATTTTATACAACGCTGAAATTAAAAAAAGAGGCTCGACTTAAGATAATTACGGCAGCAGCACATACCTGGCACGCCGAGTTTTTTGATTGGTCTGGATCGTTACCTTGATCCGATACGCCTTCCAAATATTTTGCGCGGTTACAACCTCATCAGGCGTACCTTCGGCAATCAATTCACCATTCTTCATCAGCACCAAACGAGTACAAAATCGCGACGCTAAATTAAGGTCGTGGAACGTGGCAATAATTGAACGGTGGGCCCGCAGTTTTTTTAACAGCTTGCAAATTTTGACCTGATAGCGAATATCAAGGTGAGAGACTGGTTCGTCCAGCATTAACAGCCTTGGCTCCTGCGCCAGCGCCCTGGCAATGGCCACGCGCTGAAATTCACCGCCAGATAGCTCCATAATCGAGCGCTGTTTTAGTTTTTCAACGCCCAGCTCTTTGATCGCCCAAGTGACAGCATCATAATCATCCTCATTTTCAAAAGAAAAGCGGTCAAAATAAGGCGTGCGGCCCAGCAAGACCAGCTCTTCTACAGTAAACCCCTCCACCGGCTCCATTAATTGCGGCACAAAAGCCACGCGCCTAGCCAGCTCCCGACGGCTCAAGTTCTCTATCTTGTGGTTGCCAATAATGATCGTGCCATGAAACTTTTTGAGCAGGCCAACAATTGAGCGCAGCAAGGTTGTCTTGCCACAACCATTGGGCCCAACAATCCCAACAAAGTGCCCTTCTTTAACCGAAAAAGACAACTTTTTGATGACTGGGTTCTTGCGGTCATAACCTGTGACTAAATCTTCAACTTGAACAACTGTCATTTGCCTTCAACCCTTCGCCGGCGCAGCAAATATAAAAAGAATGGCGCGCCAACCAAGGCCATAATTATGCCGATCGGGATCTCCATTGGAGACAGGATTGTCCGCGAAATCAGGTCAGCAGCCACCATCAAGATCATGCCGGAAAAAGCAGAAAAAGGGATCAGCATGCGATGATTCGGCCCAACCATTAAACGGATCCAATGCGGCACGATCAAGCCAACAAAACCAATCAAGCCAGAGACAGAGACAGCGGCCGCCGTCATCAATGAGGCCGCGGCAATTAAAATCAACCTAGTGTTTTCAACCTCAACCCCCAAAGTGATCGCCATCTCCTCCCCCAAGAGCAGGGCATTAAGCTCTTTTGAAAAGAAATACGCTGTCCCACCGCCCAGCAAAGCATAAGGGATCACCGTAATAACATTCCCCCACGTGGCCGAAGACAAGCTCCCCAAAAGCCAAAAATAAATCGCCTGCAAATTACCATTAATAATAATGAGAAGGGAAAGGATTGCTGAAGCAAAAGCCGCCAGCGCCACCCCTGACAAAATCAAGGTCTCAGGCGCGGCCCGGCCAGCCACTTGAGATAATTTATATACAATAAAAACCGCCAGCAAAGAAAAGAAAAATGCTGTAGCTGGGACAGAACTTATACCAAAAACTACAAAGTTCGCGCCCAGAGAAATTGAGATTGCCGCCCCCACCGCCCCACCAGACGAAATACCCAAGATATAAGGGTCAGCCAAAGGATTGCGCAAAATCCCTTGCAAGACCACCCCAGAAATAGATAAAAGCAGGCCAACTAAGGCCGCTAAGATCACCCGAGGGAGCCTAATCTGCCAGAGGATCTCGCTTTTTAATAGATCGCGGGGTGAAATAATAACAGAACCTAAAAGCAGGGAAATTAATATAACTAGCAACAAAATCCCAGCCAGCCCAGCCAGGGCCAGCCACCCTTCTGTTTTAGTAAGCTTTCTAACCATAACTATTATTCTACTTGAGCCCTTGGCAAAAGGCAAGCCAGCCTAGCCAAGGAGTCAATTTTGTGGATAAACAAAATTAGCGATCTGCTCAATAGCCTCAACCACCCGCGGGCCTGGGCGGGACAAAATATCAGCCTGAATAAAACAGATTCGGCCCTGGCGCACTGCTTCTAAACTACGCCAGCGGCTGTTGCTAGCTAGCTCTTCCTGGCGAATTAAGCCTTGGGGCATGATCAAGTATTGCGGGTTTTCGCTCACTAATTTTTCAAAACTATATTGCGGATATTCACCCCGTCCACCACTAGCCACATTAAGCACCCCTGCGTAACGCAAGAGATCATTGATAAAAGTATTCTCGCCAGCCACAATCATTGGGTTTAAGGCCACAATAACCAGAGCTTGACGTTGCTTTTTTTTGGGATTCCAAAGTTTTAAGACATCAAATAATTTAGGTTGATAATCCTTGGTCCGTACTTCCACCCGGCCTAAGCGCTGCTTTAAGGCCTCAACAACCTGGGTTGCGCGGTCAGGAACACCAGCAATTACGCCCAACTGCAACATCTCAGCAAAAACAACATCAACTGAGCGCAAAGTTACAGAATAGACAGGCAACCCAAATTCTTTAAAACGCTCTATCTCTTTGGCCTGAGCGTCAGCTTGCATCACAACCAAATCTGGTTTAAGCGAGGTGACTTTTTCTAAGTTTAAAAAAAATCCGCCAATCCTCTCCTTTTTCAATGCCGCAGGCGGATAATTGCAGTTGGTCGTCACCCCGACAACTCGATCACTAAGCCCCAAAGCAAAGAGCATCTCAGTCACGGCCGGGATACCAGAGATAATGCGCTGGGGAGGGGTGGGGATTGCTAATGACAGATGACAAATTAAAAATAACAAAAAGAAAAACAATAAAGCATATTTCCCTTGATGCCTTGATGCCTTGATGCCTTGGCCCCTTTTCCAGGTATCATTTAACATTATTTTGCATTATAACTGAAATTTTTGTCAATTCCTATTGATAATAATTAGTAACTATTCAGGTATTATTTTTTAGGCAGGGGTGGCGTTAGGGAGGCGGGGCAAACCTTGAACGGCTAATTGCAAGGCTTCAAGAATGTTACCGCCATGTTTCCGTGTGCTTGAAATATAACTTCGG
>PEYM01000023.1 GCA_002774365.1 Candidatus Saganbacteria bacterium CG08_land_8_20_14_0_20_45_16
CAATATTCCAGTGGCAAGACAACATACCGCAGGGAGCTCGTCCCAGCCTAGAAAACAGGCCACTAGCGTGTCCGTGGTTGCGTTTTTATCCCCCCCCCCAACTATTTGCTCCTCCCCACAAAATGTAACATTTCTACTTTGGGGAAAGTGTAACATTTCTACTTTGGGTTGACAGTCACAATTTTCTCTTTTATTGGTATGGCGACCCCATCTTTTTGGGTCGGCTTAATGCTGATGCTCCTTTTTTCTGTCCAGCTCCACTGGCTTCCGGCTATCGGCAATATTGTCCTGCCCTTGATCACGATGACCTTTGGCAGTTTAGCCGGTATTACACGTTATCAAAGAGCCGCGATGCTGGAGATTTTAAATCAGGATTATATTAGAACCGCACGCGCTAAAGGGTTGCCGGAAAGAGTGGTTATTTTTAAACACGCTTTGCGCAATGCCTTAATTCCAATCGTCACTATTTTGGGGTTGTCTTTGCCGGGGCTATTCAGCGGCGCGTTTATTATTGAAACAATCTTTGCCTGGCCAGGGATGGGAAGACTTGGGGTGATGGCAATCTTTCAGCGCAACTATCCGATGATTATGGGGATAGTACTTTTCTCCGCGGTTTTAATTATCTTGGGCAATATTGCGGCGGATATTGGCTACGCACTGGTTGACCCGAGGATACGCTATGGGAAGAAATGACAAATTAAAAATGACAAATGTCAAATTGTGGAATTTTGGGATTATTATTTTATTAACTTTTATATTAGCGGCGATTTTTGCCCCTTTGATAGCGCCGTATAGCCCTGAAGAGATGATTGCTCAAGTTACCCAGCCACCAAGCTTTGAGCACCTCTTTGGTACCGACGACCTTGGGCGTGATATTTTTAGCAGAGCTCTTTTTGGGGCGAGAATTTCTTTGACCGTCGGCTTGGTAGCAGTTACTATTTCTATTCTCATTGGCACTTTAATGGGGGCACTGGCCGACTATTACAAAGGGTGGATTGATTTAATCATTATGCGCTTTGTTGATGTAATGCTCGCTTTTCCCTCAATTTTCCTGATCTTGGCTATCCAGGCGATGCTGACCCCTAATATATATAATATAATGATCGTGATTGGGGTTACTTCCTGGATGGGGGTAGCGCGCTTGGTGCGGGGTGAGTACCTTCGCATTCGGGAGCTTTCATATGTTGAAGCAGCTAGGTCAATCGGTTGTTCTGACTTTCACATCATCTTTCGCCATATCCTGCCCAATGCCCAGGCTCCGATCATTGTGGCCGCGACCCTGGGGATGGCTGGGGCGATTTTAACCGAATCAGCCCTGTCTTTTCTTGGCATGGGAGTCCAGCCTCCTACACCTTCTTGGGGGAATATGTTGATTGACGCGCAGGCATATATGAGGGATGCGCCGTGGATGGCGATAATTCCAGGCTTGCTTATTCTTTTAACGGTTCTCTCTTTATATTTTGTGGGCGAGGGTTTGCGGGAGAAGCTAGATGTTAGAAATTAATAATCTATCAGTAGAATTTAAAGATGTTACGGCAGTCAAGAATGTCAGCCTTTCCGTTGCTAGAGGCGAAATTTTAGGCATTCTCGGCGAATCAGGCTCCGGCAAATCAACCATTGCCCACTCCATTTTGCGCTTAATTTATCCGCCTGGAAAAATTGTTGCAGGCGAAATTATTTTTAATGGCCAGGATCTCATGAAACTTTCAGAAGACGAGATGATCAAAATTCGCGGAGCCAAGATATCGATGATTTTTCAGGACCCGTTTTCTTCCTTAAACCCGGTTTTTACAGTAGGAGAACAGATCGCTGAAGTTATCAGGCTGCCCCAGGGCTTAAACCGTAGGGAGGCTTATGACAAGGCTGTCCAGATGCTTGAGCTGGTGAAAATAAAAGATCCAGCTGCCAGGATTAAGGACTATCCTCACCAGTTTTCCGGCGGGATGCGGCAGCGGGTGATGATTGCCATGGCTTTGGCGTGTGAGCCAGAGCTTTTGCTGGCGGATGAGCCGACAACGGCTTTGGATGCAGCGATCCAGGATGAGATCTTAAATCTTTTGCGAGAGCTGAAGGACAAATTTAACCTTTCAATAATTTATATTACCCATAACTTTAGTATTATCAAGTCACTCTGCAGCCGGGTGGTGGTGTTAAATAAGGGGAAGTTGGTGGAGGAGGGGGGAGTTGAGGATATCTTGCAAAACCCTCAAGAGCCATATACCCAAAATTTAATAAATTGTGTTAAAATATTAAACAATTATTGTCCGACGTAATGGGAGTGAGAAAATGAAACTGACTGATAAACTGTCGCAATCAGCGAGCTCCCTCTCTCTGATCTTGATGGTCATCGCCGCGCTCTCGCTGATGATCGCGATGTATAGGATCTAGTTTCTTTTTTAAGGAGATTTAAGTGCATCTTCATGATTTCCAACGGTTCGCAGGAAGATGGTATCTCCGATGATTTCAAAAGTTACCCGATATTGTAAATCTATTCTGGCTTCCCAAATTTCTTCTTTTCCTTGCATTTTCTTGCATTGCAAGGATGGATGTCTAAAATTGTCAGCCAGCAATTTAATTTGCCGGTCTGTTTTTGTTTTGATAGTATCAGGTAGTTTTTTGTAAAACTTGAGGAATTTTTTATAAGCCTTAAGCTGCACGTTTTAATGCCTTTAATAAGTCCTGGACTTTCCCCGTTCCAACAACCCTTCCGGCTTTTTTATCTTTATCTACATCTTTTTCCATTTTCTGCCACTTTTTAGACCAGAAGTAAGCTTGCGAAGTGTCTATTTGTGGCAGTATGCTCTTCATTTCAAGAAACACCACGAAATTGCGTAATTCCTTAATGTCTTCTTTTGGTAATCCGTTAATTTTGTCAACAATTTCTCTTTTTAATAATTTAACCGTCGCACTCATTGCTAATCACCTCAAAACAGATTATATCACACCTGTTTAAAAAATAATGGTGAAATTTTTGCCATAAGCACACGATAGATTCTTAATAGGAAAAATAAGGCAAAGCCTTACGTATCAAGGGTTTCATGGCTGTTGATAAGGCGAAAACGACGAGAAAGCAGAAGCTTAATCCATGAATTCGGGGAAATCAGGGTCGGGAAACCACTCGGGAAACCAGCCATCAGGCAATTCTTCAATTTTTTTGACGCTAGATA
>PEYM01000027.1 GCA_002774365.1 Candidatus Saganbacteria bacterium CG08_land_8_20_14_0_20_45_16
AAGATGGGTTGCAACAAAGAAAAAAAATCTGATCTGTGTGTAAAACAGGACATTTTTACTTTGCTAAGAACCGGACATTTTCACTTTGCCTTGACACTCTTTAGGCGTACAATGGGAATTGTTGACACAGCTCTTTGATCTTAGCCACCACTTGGCTTTTGACCTTAGCCTCGCCAACTTGGCTCAAGGTTTGGCCGATCAGGTCAGCAATTAAAGCCATCTGAAGCTCCTTCATGCCGCGAGTGGTCAAGGCTGGCGTGCCGATCCTAATGCCCGAAGTAACAAACGGACTCTCTGGATCAAAAGGAATAGTATTTTTATTAACTGTGATCCCAACCTCATCAAGCGCTTGCTCAGCAATTTTACCGGTAATTTTTTTGGGGCGCAAGTCTACCAGCACCAAGTGATTATCTGTCCCGCCAGAAACCAGGCGAAAGCCATTGCGCAGCAGTCCTTCAGCCAAAGCCGCCGCGTTTTTGATGATCTGCTGCTGATAAGCCTTAAATTCCGGAGTCATTGCCTCCTTAAAACAAACTGCTTTAGCCGCAATAATATGCTCTAGTGGTCCCCCTTGATTACCAGGGAACACAGCCTTATCAATTTGCTTAGCGTATTTTTCCTGACACAAGATGAGACCTGAGCGAGGGCCGCGCAAAGTTTTGTGAGTCGTTGATGTTACTACTTCTGCCACTGGCACTGGCGATGGGTGTAAACCAGTAGCCACCAAACCAGCAATGTGTGCAATATCAACCATCAGCACTGCCCCAACCTCGTCGCACACTTCACGGAATTTAGGAAAATCAATAATTCTTGGATATGCCGTGGCCCCGGTCACGATCATTTTCGGCTTATGCTCCCTGGCCAACCTAGCCAGCTCATCATAGTCAATGGTTTCGCTGTTTTGCTTAACCCCATAGGAAACAAAATGAAAATACAAGCCAGTCACATTGACCGGGCTGCCATGGGTCAAGTGGCCGCCATGGGAGAGATTTAAGCCCATAATTGTGTCGCCTGGCTTGACAAAGGCAAAATACGCCTCAAAATTTGCTTGGGAACCAGAATGCGGCTGGACATTGGCATGATCTGCGCCAAATAATTGTTTGGCCCGGTCAATCGCCAGCTTTTCAACAACGTCAACACAGTGGCAACCGCCATAATATCTTTTGCCAGGATAACCTTCAGCATATTTATTGGTCAAGACAGAGCCACTAGCCTCAAGCACGGCTCGGGAGGTAAAATTTTCTGAGGCGATCATCTCCAAATTATTCTGCTGGCGCTGCAGCTCATGGTCAATTGCTTGGGCAATCTCTGGGTCCTGTTTTCTAATATGGTCAATGTTAAAGTGCATCTACCCGCTCCTTTATAAAATGATAATAATTATACCACAAGGGTTCGGCAAAAAATAAAAAAGGGGCTAGGAGAATATCCTAGCCCCTTCGTCCAACTGTTATCAAGGATTAATTCTTTATACCTGGAGGAGCAGGAATTGGCACTTCTGTAATTTTGTTGAAAACAGCAGATGAAGCACTCACGGTCAACGTACCATACCACTCAGTATCCCAAGTCCCATCAAGATTATAATCGACCAGAACGTGAACATATATTGTTTCACCGCTCCCAATCGTATAATCAAATCTTAGCCTTCTGCCCACTACTATATAGTCAGAAATCCCCAAAGAGGTAAAGTCGATCGCGCCAGAATCAGCTAAGAGCAGCCACTTACCACCAGTATTCGCTGCGGCCTCACCCGTAACCCTGTCTCGACCCAAACCATCTGCCAATTCACGGGTATCACCATAAGGATAACTATCACTGCCAGGAGCAAACGAATAATGTTCTGCAAGATTAGTACTAACAACATGAACAACCGCCTTGCCGCTCAAAGCAGAAACCACCTCAGAAATATTATAACTACTGATGGGCGATTTATCAGTGTTGGGAAAATATTATATCCCATTAGGATAATTAACATAATCACAAGTTGAGTCCCCTGTCCAGTTAGTCTGGTGGCAATAAATATCAGTGACTACAATAAAAACTTTTTGTGCACCAGCACGCCAGGCAAAATTATTATAGGCATACATAACCGAGTCTAAGGGATTTTCCGCACCATCATGGCCGCTGTAGAGAGAGAAACTATCTAACCACTCAGCTAAAGCACCAGAGGTCGTCACAGATGTTGTTATTACAGAAGAAGCAGTTGAAGTCGCAGTTGTTGTGTCAAAATCTATGGCAGCAAATTCTTTGCTATAAGCGCCCATCGTCGCTTTCTCAGTAGAATAATCACCAAAGGCACAACCAGCAAAACGCACATCCAAGTCCGCGGCCTCTAATGTAGCCGCAAATACCGAGATACTATTCTTAACCGTATTAATACGGCTAGCCATGCTGCCTGTGTTATCCAAAATAAAAGCAACGTCAACTGGGGTATGCTCAGAAGTTGTATCAATAAAGGTAAAAGTTATGCTGTCCCAACTAGTAAGGGCGCCTGGATTTGTCCCGGCAAACACCTTAAACATCCCTTCAGTTAAATCAATCGCCTCATCAGAAACAATGATTGAACTTAGGTTTAAAGTCACAGCACCACTAGCATATGAAGGGTTCAAGGAGACAGTAACTTCTGGGCTCGTAATTCGACCAGGGTCAGTCAAGGTGCTACCACCAGAACTAGTAACAGTACCACAACCCACAACTAAAGCAGCCACCACAAAGCAAGCCATTAACCCAATCAGACAGATACTCAACAACTTTTTCATTTTAATTTTCCCCTATTAAATTCATTTTACTTATACTTATAGTGTATGAAGCAGCCCGACGGTTAACCCCAGGACTGTATTATAACCAAGCTGCACATTAAGTGGCGGCGCAATCTTTCCACCCAGAAATATTCCAACACCAAGCCTTAAGCCTTGCTCAATATTACCCGACAAGCCAGTGATGCCAGTCACTGTTTTAGAATAACTAGCGCCTGTTAAGCCTAAACCCATATAATATTTTTCTTGTAATGGCCAAACCTTGGAAAGTCCGGCACTTAAAACTGTATAGTTATTGCCGATACCTATGCCACCATCAAGCAACAATCCCAGGTTATTGTTGGGAAAAAAGTAACCAGCGCTAAGCACCCCGCAACCGCCGCCAAAACCAAGCCCCAAAATAATATTCTTGGCCCCGCCCATCGCTTCGCTACCGGCTGTATTTGATAATTGAGCTGCTCGAGCTACTTGTTGTTGTTTTAACTCCTGCAACTGAACGATTTTACTTTTGTCATTTTCTTTTTTGGCCAGCGCAATTTTCTGGTCAAGCACCCCGATGTAAGCGCGGACCTTAGCCAATTCTTCTTTTTGGCTAATAGCTAGGCCTTTCAGCTGCAAAACACTAAGCAGAAAACAAAGAGCCAACCCGGTACAAATCAACTTTTTATTCATTAAACATCCCCAAAAAAATATCAAGCCTCAGTTCAGAGATTATAGACAGTTTACCTACCTTGTCAACCTCTTTTTTTGATTGTATAATAAACGCTCATTCAATTTACAATGACACAACAAAGTAAAAACGAAAAATACGCGGAGCTGATCAAAGAAAGCAATCCCGGCCAATGCCAGGCCTGCGGCGGGATGGTTTCAATGGAAAAAGTCAATCTAGAGGACTTTCAAGACGGCAAGCTTTTTTTGATGGAAGGGATTCCTGCTTATGTCTGCCAAGAGTGCGGTGAAGTCTGGGTACCAGAACCAATTATCAAAGAGTTTGAAAACATGATCGAGACAACCAAAAAACACCACCAAGCGACAAAAAAAAACAAAAAGGGAGGCAATAAAAATGAAAAGAAATAATGTGTTCATCATCTTTAGTGCTTTACTTTTTATTAGTTTTGGTGCGCTAGCCCAAAACCTAGCCATGAACATAGCCCCAGTTGCGCCCACCACACCTCCAGCCAACAGCACAGCGCTGGCTTTCTCGCCCAACACCATCGCTGACATTGTTGAAGAAGTTGGCAGCACGGTCGTTAACATTGATGTGGTCAAAAATGTCAGGGTCGCCTCCCCTTTTAACAATTTCGGGCCTTTTGGTTTTGAGTTTGCCCCGGAATTTAAAGATCATTACCAAGACCGGATCATCCCCCAAAAAGGGGCAGGCTCGGGTTTTATTTTTGACCAGCGCGGTTATATTTTAACTAATGAGCACGTCACTCACGATGCTGACGAAATTAAAGTCACGTTAAAGGACGGCCGTAAATTATCCGCCAAGGTGGTCGGCAGCGATCAGTCGCTTGATCTATCCATGATCAAGATCGAAGCTAAAGATTTAAAAGTCTTAGCCTTGGGTGATTCTGAAAAGATCAGACCAGGCGAATGGGTCATTGCGATCGGCAATCCGTACGGCTTTGCCAATACCGTCACCACTGGAATCATTAGCGCTACCAACAGAACACTGGAAGATTTAGGCAAGAAGAATTTGATCCAAACAGACGCGGCCATTAACCCAGGTAATTCCGGCGGTCCGCTACTCAATTTAAATGGTGAAGTGATCGGGATCAACGTGGCGATTGTTGCTGGCGCTCAAAGCATTGGTTTTGCCATTCCTATCAACTCAGCCAAAGAGATTGTTGATGACTTAATTAAAAAAGGCAAAGTCTCCCGCCCTTGGCTAGGCGTTTACATGCGTGATGTGGATGAACGGATCGCTAATTATTTTGAACTGCCGGTCGCCGAAGGGGTAATCATCACTGATATAGCTAAAGACAGCCCATCAGAAAAAATGGGCCTGCAAAAATACGATATCATCAAAGAGCTTGCAGGAACCAAGGTCAAGACCGCGGCAGAGATCCAAGAATTGGTCCAAACTAAAAAGCCTGGGGATCAAATTACTCTTAAAATTTATCGCGACGGCAAAAACCTGACGCTAAAAGGTACACTAAGCGAACGACCATAGAAAGGAGAAAATAAATGGACATTGCCCTTGGAAAATCAAGAAAAACTAGACGAGTCTACGGTTTTGATGAAATCTCCCTAGTCCCTTCGATTATCACAGTTAACCCTGATGATGCTGATGTTTCCACCACAATTGGGGGGAAGAAATTTGACATCCCCATTATTGCTTCGGCCATGGACGGTGTGGTTAGTCCTAAAACCGCAATTTTAATGAGTAAATACGGCGGCCTGGGGGTCCTTAACCTCCAAGGGGTCTGGACTCGTTACGAAGATGCTGAATCTATCCTTAAAAAAATCGCCTCTGTTTCCAAAGAAGAATATGTCCCTTTAATGCAAAAGCTCTACCTAGAGCCAATTAAAAAAGAATTGGTAATTAAGAGAATTAAAGAAATTAAAGCTGGTGGCGGCATTGCTGCGGTTTCCTCAATTCCACAAGACGCAATTGAACTTGGCCCGATTAGCCGTGACGCTGGGGTGGACTTCTTTGTTTTGCAGTCAACTGTTATCTCAACTAAACACAAATCAACCACCTCAGAGCCGCTTGATGTTAAAAAATTCTGCGAGCTGATGAAGATACCCGTCTTGATCGGCAACTGTGTCACCTATGAAGTTACTTTAAGTTTAATGGGGACAGGTGTGGCTGGTGTTTTGGTCGGCATAGGGCCAGGCGCAGCTTGTACTTCGCGCGGAGTGCTTGGCATTGGCCTACCCATGGCTACAGCGATTGCCGATTGTGCTGCAGCTCGCGATGATTATTTTAAAGAGAATAACATTTATGTACCAATTATTGGTGATGGTGGCATGGCTGTAGGCGGCGATATTTGCAAAGCCATTGCTTGTGGCGCTGACGCGGTCATGATCGGCTCACCAATCGCGAGAGCGGCTGAATCTCCAGGCGGTGATTATCACTGGGGGATGGCGACCCCATCACCCACCCTGCCTAGAGGGTCAAGAATTAAAGTTGGGATGATCGGTTCATTGAAAGAGATTTTGCTTGGCCCGGCTAAATACGATGACGGCTCCATGAACCTGGTCGGCGCCTTAAAAACCTCGATGGGAACCCTCGGCGCTCAGCACTTAAAAGAGATGCAAAAGGTGGATATTGTCATTGCCCCGTCTATTTTGACTGAAGGAAAAGTCTACCAAAAAGCGCAGCAGCTCGGGATGTATAAATAACATGCCCAATCAGCATGACTTAATCGTTGTCCTAGATTTTGGTGCCCAGTACAGCCTGCTTATTGCCCGCCGCGTGCGAGAATGTAATGTTTTTTGCGAAGTCTTCCCCCATGATGTTTCGGTTGAAGAACTGAAAAAAAGAGAGGTCAAAGGGATCATTCTTTCCGGCGGGCCGGCCTCGGTTTATGAAGATGGCGCCCCCAAGCCAGACCCAAAACTGCTCACTTGCGGAATCCCCATCCTGGGCATCTGTTACGGCTTGCAATTAATTGCTAAAGAGCTGGGGGGAGAGGTCAAGCAAGGAAAAAAACGCGAATATGGCAAGGCTGATCTAATCATTGATGATCAATCTAACCTGTTTGCTGGCTTGGACAACCAATTGCAATGCTGGATGAGCCACGGCGACACGGTTATTTCCCTACCAGAAGGTTTTAAACAGCTGGCCCATACTGATAACACCAAATTTGCCGCCATCGGCAGCCCGGACAAGAAAATTTTTGGGGTTCAGTTCCACCCAGAGGTTGTCCACACCCCCAAAGGGATTGAAATAATCAAGAATTTTGTTTACGTTGTTTGCGGCGTGAAACCGACCTGGACCACAAAAAACTTTATCGAGGAGCAAGTTAATTTGATCCGCACCAAAGTCGGCCAAGAAAAAGTTTTGCTGGCACTTTCCGGCGGAGTTGACTCAACCACTGTGGCTGCCCTGCTTCACAAATCCATCGGCGACCAGCTAATCTGTATGTTTATTGACCAGGGTTTTATGCGCAAGAACGAGGCCAAAAAAATTGAGTCCCTTTTCTTAAGCAAATTCAAAATTAATTTTATCCACATCAATGCCGCAGCCAAGTTTTTCAGTCAATTAAAAGGGGTTACTGACCCTGAGCAAAAGCGCAAGATTATCGGCGAGAACTTTATCAGGACCTTTGAGATCGAAGCTAAAAAACTGGGAGATATCCCCTATCTCGGCCAGGGGACACTATATCCTGACGTAATTGAAAGCGCTGTCCCAGGAACAACTATCGGCAAAGTCGCCAAGAAGATCAAGACCCATCATAATGTCGGCGGCTTGCCAGAGAAGATGGGTTTTAAGTTGATCGAACCGCTCAGGTTACTTTTTAAAGATGAAGTTAAAACACTAGGCTTAGAGCTTGGCGTGCCAAAAGAAATTATCAGCCGGCAACCCTTCCCTGGCCCAGGCTTAGCCATCAGGATCATTGGCGAAGTCACAGAAAAAAGGGTCAAAATCCTGCAAGAAGTTGATGACATTGTGGTTGGCGAGATAAAAATCGCCGGACTTTACAAAAAAGTCTGGCAATCATTTGCTGTCTTGCTCCCAATTAGAACTGTCGGGGTGATGGGAGACAAGCGAACATACCTTAATACAGTAGCGATTAGGGCAGTGACCTCGTCTGATGCTATGACCGCAGATTGGGCCCGCCTACCTTACGATCTGCTGGAAAAAATTTCCAACAGAATTGTCAACGAGATCCCAGAAGTAAATCGAGTTGTCTATGACATCTCTTCCAAACCCCCTTCAACTATTGAATGGGAATAATGGATGACCTGCAAGGAAAATCACTAGCCGAAATCGAGCAGTTTTGCAAAGAGCTCGGTTTAAAACCCTTCAAAGCCAAAGAACTCTTTCGTTTCATCAACCAAAAATTTGGCACTGATCTTGAGCAACTAAGTACGATTAAACAAGTTGAACGTGAGCTTTTAAAAAGTAAATTTTTCATCTCAGCGATAACCCCAGCAAAAATTCAGCAAAGCCAAGCAGTTGAAAAAGCTGCTTTCCAGCTGGCTGACGGTAAAATAATTGAAACGGTTTTCATGGACAACAAAGAAAACTTAAAAACCATCTGTGTCTCTTCCCAGGTCGGCTGCCCAATTGGCTGTCAATTTTGCACCACTGGCCAACTTGGATTTACCAGAAATCTGACCTGCACTGAAATATTGTCCCAGGTTTATTACTTTGCCAAGAAGTTTCGAATATCAAATATCGTCTTCATGGGCATGGGCGAGCCCTTTTTAAATTATGACAATGTTCTCAAAGCCGGCAAAATATTGAACCATGATCTTGGCTTAAACATTGCCTCGCGCAAAATAGTTTATTCAACTGTGGGTATCATTGCTGGGCTTGAGAAATTTAGCCAGGAAAAAGAACAATTCCGTCTAGCTTGGTCCCTGGCCTCGCCTTTTGATAGTATCCGCGAAAAACTAGTCCCTTTCAAAGGGCTCAAACCAATCGCGGAAACAATTAAAACCATGAAAGAGTATCAAGCCAAAACTAAACGCAGGATTACAATTGAATATGTTCTATTAAAAGGCATTAATGACAACCAGGCTGATATTGAAGCCTTGGCCCACATTGCTAAGTCAATTGACAGTTATATTAATCTGATCACCTATAACCCCTCCCCCAACTCACCCTTTAAGGCAGTCAATCCTAACCAAGCTTTTCAAACCCTAAAAAAATACCGGCTGGTCGTGACAGTCCGCAAAAGTCTTGGCCAGGAGATCTCAGCTGCCTGCGGTCAGCTGGGTACAGCTGATTGTAACCAAGAAAATTCTCTGCTAAAATAGTCTTATGTCACAAACAATTACACAAAAAATCTTGGCTAAACATGCGGGGAAAAAGAGCGTTGAACCTGGCGAGCTGATCGAGTGCAAAGTTGACCTGGTCCTGGGCAACGACATCACTACTCCTCCAGCCATCAAACAATTTGAGAAAATTGGCGTTGCAAAGGTTTTTGATAAAAAGAAAATTTATTTGGTTCCTGACCATTTTACCCCAGCCAAAGATATAAAATCGGCTGAACAGGTCAAGATGATGCGCGAGTTTGCTAAAAAATACGGCATTGTCAATTTCTTTGAGATCGGCTGCATGGGGATTGAGCATGTTTTGCTACCGGAAATGGGGGCAATTAAACCAGGAGAACTAATAATTGGCGCAGACTCTCACACTTGTACTTACGGAGCACTTGGCGCTTTTTCTACAGGGGTCGGCTCAACTGATATGGCCGCAGCTATGGCGACTGGCCGCGTTTGGTTTAAGGTCCCGGAACAGTTGAAGTTTAACTTTAGGGGTAAACTTCCAAAATGGGTCGAAGCAAAAGACCTAATCCTCTACACTATTGGCCAGATCGGCGTTGACGGCGCCAGATATATGTCCATGGAATTCACTGGCCCTGTGATCAACAAGCTTTCTATCGAAGGTCGGCTAACCATGGCAAATATGGCGATCGAAGCTGGTGGCAAAAACGGCATTTTCGCACCGGATGAAAAGACTGCCAAGTATTTCAAATCTCGAATATCGAATTTTGAATATCTAATTTCGTCCCCAAATTCCCAATACAAAGCAACTTACGACTGGGATATTTCTAAGATCGAGCCCCAAGTCGCCTTCCCTCACCTACCTAGCAATACTAAACCGGTCAGCAAGTGTGGCAGCGTTAAGATTAACCAATCAGTCATTGGCTCTTGCACAAATGGCCGGATTGAAGATATGCGCATAGCAGCTAAAGTTCTCAAAGGGAAAAAGGTTCATAAAGATCTGCGCTGCATTATTCTACCTGGAACCCAAGCAATCTCAATCCAAATGATCAAAGAAGGACTAACAGAAACCTTTATCAAAGCCGGCGCAGTTGTTTCAACCCCTACCTGCGGGCCATGTCTAGGCGGGCATATGGGAATACTAGCTGAGGGAGAACGATCTATCGCCACTACCAACCGGAACTTCGTGGGGAGGATGGGACACCCCAAGTCTGAGGTTTATCTCTCTAATGTGGCGGTGGCCGCGGCTTCGGCCATAGCAGGCAGGATTGTTAGTCCAAAAGCATTATAGTTTCAGGCATCCCCCACAAGCTCCGATATCCCAGATTATCAACCCCCTGGCCTAAATCATGCAGAGAGGTTCCACCACCCGTTGAAATATATAAGCCAGGGGTGAAATGTCTCGTCTCTTCTGTTAAACCCAAAGACGCTTTGACCATCGGGGCTGTCTCCCTACCGCTGAAGAACAATCGTTCAATCGAGCAAAGAGGAGCAAGCAGCCTACGATAAAGCTCTCTGACAACCGCATAACTAGTTTGATACTGCGGCAGTTCGATCTGGCCAAAGGCCCCATTCCAAAAAACAATCTTTTGCCCATCCATTAAAGCAATTATTTGTTTCAAGATTGCATCAGAAATGTCAAATCGCCCATCATCTTGCTGGTCTTGAAAAACAACCCTTATGCCTGCAGCTGGTAAATCATCCTGAAAAAAGGCAACCGTTCTAGCATGGTAAGCAAGGATCCCACCAATAAAAACAGTATCTCCTTTTTGCAATGTTTGACATAAGGGTTTAATATGTTCGAGTTTATCAGGTTTTATTCCGCCAAACATTGCAAGCATTGGATCGCAATTTTGCTTCATCATCAATTCATGAAACTGGCGATGGGCTGCTATCTCATCCTCCAACCAAAACCCAGCAACTGAAGGTAAATAGAGCAGCAGTTCAGTAACGCTAGCATTATCATGATGGCTGATCGGATAGCCGTCAAGAACATAAACATCTCCCAACATCGACAAGAAGAGACAAAAGGGGTGGCGCTGGTCCCAAAATGGACTTGCTTCTGCCTGGTCAAACCTTAAATTATCAAGCAAAACAATAGTGCCTTCTGTCGCTAAAGCTACCACTAATTCAACTGCCGATGACGGCACAACAGAAACAATACCTTCGGCATGCGGCTCACCCTCTATTTTATGGACATTTATATTTGGCAAAACGCTTTGGATCGCCTCAACCAAGGAGTCAGTTGTCATTGCCTGCTCAAAAACCTGAGGCCGACCCCGGTAAGTCAAAACAACAACTTTACCACGGTTATCTAAAATATGCTTCAGGGTTTTAAGTGAAGCGCGCAAACGAATATCATCATCATATGGTTGATGGACATCATTATAATCAACTCGCACAACAAATGTTTTGCCCGCAATAAACCTTGGTGATAACCGAGATAAAGAGCGAATGTTTTCTCTCTTGATCTCTGGCAAAAGACGTTTTGCTTCAGCACTACTTTTTAAGGCATCAACTTTACTCGCAAAGGCACCTGGATTATCCAAAATCGGCCTTAAGGCAAAGAGAACATCTGTCCAATTCTTGCGCAACTGCCAACGGCAATTCAACCTTTGTGTATTCCCTTGATCTAGAGCAACTGGGCCAGTCATTAGATATCCTCCAATTATTTTTCGTTCATCTTTTTGCCAAATTTCAGGCTAAATGTTATAATTTTGATATGAAAGGCAAAGCTTGGACTTTTGGCAACAATATTGATACAGACCTGATTATACCGGCTAGGTATTTAAACACCTCTGATCCAGCAGAGCTGGCACTTCACGCCATGGAAGATGCTGATCCAAAATGGGTTAGCAAAAAGGCCGAAGGTGACTTTATCGTGGCTGGAGAGAATTTTGGCTGTGGCAGCTCCCGTGAACATGCTCCGATTGCCCTTAAAGCCGCTGGGGTTTCTGCTGTAATTGCTAAATCTTTTGCTAGGATTTTTTATCGCAACGCTATTAATATTGGCCTGCCAATCTTTGAAAGTGCTGAAGCAGTTGATAGCATCAAGGCAGGCAATGAAATTGAAGTCGATTTAGCTAACGGTGAAATAAAAAATCTCACATCGGGGCAAAGCCATCGAGCGCAACCCTTTCCAGCGTTCATGCAAGAACTCATTAAAGCAGGAGGGTTGATCCCATTTTTAAAGCAGAAAAAGCACAAAAAATAGTTGTTTTTCTATCGCTGGTCTTGCTCTTAACCCTTACTGGCTGTAATACCGTGACTGAAATAGCACCACATTCTGCTGAGCCAACCACAACCACCACTACAACATCCACCACTACGACACTCCCTTCCCCCAGCACTACGAGTACAACATCCACCACTACAACACTACCTTCCCCCAGCACTACGAGTACAACTTCCACTACTACAACACTACCTTCCTCCAGTACTACGACAACAACTACCACCACCACGTTACCAGGAGTGACAACTACAAGTGCTGGCGCA
>PEYM01000006.1:0-12062 GCA_002774365.1 Candidatus Saganbacteria bacterium CG08_land_8_20_14_0_20_45_16
AATTCTACCGACGACAACCTCGAAACCCCGCAAAATCACTGCTTGCTAATTCTTCGGAGCTCTCCTCTATTAATTATCGTCAAAACCTCGCCAAAATTTCACTTATTTGCTATAATTTCTTTACTATGATCATAAAAGGAAAAGCTCGCAGATTTAAACAAGACAACGACATCAACACTGACTACATAATTTCTGGCCGGTATAAGTTTAAAATTCAAGACCCCGTTGAGCTCGCAAAACACGTCATGGAAGACCTTGACCCAAATTTCTACAATAGAATAGAGAAAGGTGACTTTATTGTCACTGGCCGCAATTTTGGGTGCGGCAGCTCGCGTGAGCAAGCACCAATGGCTATTAAATATGCGGGAATATCTGCTGTCCTTTCTAAATCATTTGCCAGGATCTTCTACCGCAACTGCTACAACCTAGGCTTGCCAGCGGTTGAGGTCAATACCGACGGAATTGATGATGGCGATGAGCTAGAGCTGGATTTAGAGACCGGCATCCTTAAAAACAAAACTAAAAACCAAGAGATAAAAGTCGCGCCACTCCCCCCAACCATGCAAACACTGCTGGCAGACGGCGGCTTAGTTGAACACTTTAAGAAACACGGGGGGTTTAAAGTTTAATGTCCGACCTAACAGTTGTAATTAATCTAGTGGTTGCTTTTCTTCTCGGCGGGGCAATCGGTTGGGTCAGAGAAATGGAGGGCCGCACTGCCGGTCTTATGACCCACATCCTGGTTAGCGTTGGCTCTGCCCTTTTTATGATCACTTCCGTCCATATGCTCAATATTTCACCCTCTGCTGACCCTGGCCGGATCGCGGCTGGCGTGGTCATGGGGGTTGGTTTTATCGGGGCAGGCTGCATCCTGCAGGGACGCCAGTCGATTCGGGGCATTACTTCAGCTACCTCAATTTGGATCGCGGCCGCAGTAGGCATGGCTTGTGGCATCAGCTTTTATGTCGGTGCGACTACAACCACCATCATTACGATCATCACCTTGCGCAGCCTGCGGCAAGCCAAAAAATTTATCAAAACCGACAAAGAAACTGAGTAATGGTGTGGCAAAAAACCTCATAATCCTTGGCCAAACCGCTACTGGGAAAACAAAACTATCAATCGAACTGGCCAAACAAATAGGCGCAGAGATTATCTCAGCCGACTCCATGCAGGTTTATCGAGGCATGGATATTGGCACAGCCAAACCAACCATAAAGGAACGCCAAGGCGTTCCTCACCATCTTATTGACATTAAAGACCCTGACAAAGAATGGACGGTAGCTGATTTTGTCAAGCAAGCCAACCACCTAATTACCCACAGGCCTTATATTATAGTTGGCGGCACTGGATTATACCTCTGGTCGCTGCTAAACGGCTATTCTTTTCTCCCTGCCCCAGTGGATAAGGGAATTAGGGCACGCTTGGAAAAACTTCCAACCTCTACGCTCTACGCTCAACTTTCTACTATCGATGCGCTTTCGGCCCAAAAGATCCATGCCAATGACAAAAAAAGAATTATTCGAGCGCTGGAAGTTTATGGGCTAACAGGGAAACCATTGTCAGAAAGTAGAAAGCAGAACGCAGAACGTAGAGCACAGGAATATACGCTTATAGGCCTCAAGGTAGAGCGTGACACGCTCTACCAACGCATCAACAAGCGGGTCGATCACATGATTGCCCAAGGCTTGATTGACGAAGTCAAAGGCTTGCTGGCCAAGGGTTACGAGAAAACTCTCCCTGCGTTTCAGGCCCTGGGCTACAAGGAGGTCATTTCTTACCTAGAAGGGAAGGACTCCCGAGACCAGATGATTGACGAGCTCAAAAAACGCAGCCGCCACTTTGCGCGGCGCCAGCAAACCTGGTTCAAACGGTTTGAAAACATCAAGTGGTTTGACCCACAGCTTGACTTAGCAACGTTTTTAGATTATATTAATAACTATGATACGAATCCGCGATCAGGAAATTAAGCGCCGACGCAAACACAAAAAAGAAAAACGGCGGCAACAAGGCCTTTTAAAGAAAACCAGCAAGCCAGCTGCCAACACTGCTTAAAAAATGAAAGACCTTGGCCCCAGAATTGACTTCCATACTCACACTATTTCTAGCGATGGGTTGCTCTTGCCCTCTGCCCTGGTTTACGAAGCCGCCTTACGGGGCCAGGCCGCGATTGCTATTACTGATCATGTAGATGCCTCAAACCTTGACGAGGTTATTTTTACCCTAACTAAGTTTGTCAAAAATCAGGGCCAGCTGCCAATCAAGGTACTCCCAGGCGTTGAGCTAAGTTACCTGCCACCAGCTCAGATCCGAAAATACGCTGAACGCGCCAAAAAACTGGGCGCAAAAATTATCATTGTCCACGGAGAATCACCGGTTGAACCCGCTGTGCCAGCTGGGACCAATCACGCAGCCCTGCAACTTAAAGGCTTAGTAGATATCCTGGCCCATCCAGGCAACATCACCGAGGAAGACACTATTTTAGCCAAAGTAAACAATATTTATCTTGAGCTTTCTGCCAGAAAAGGCCACCGGGACGGGAATCGCCATGTAGCTAAGCTAGCCAAGCAGTTTGGGGCTAAACTTTTGGTCAATACAGACGCGCATTGCGAGCATGATCTAATCAGCCAAAAACAAGCCTACCAAATAGCTAAAGAGGCTGGCCTAAAAAAAGGAGAAGCACTTATCACCGTCGGAAAAAACCCTCAAGAATTACTTAAGAGAACCTAACCTCAACTGAGCGCGCGTGAGCGTCCAGTCCTTCGATCTCAGCAAGCAGCTTAATATCTTTCCAGACATTTTTTAAAGCTGGCTTGGTATAACCAATAATACTCTGGGTCTTCACAAAATCATACACCCCCAAAGGTGAAGCAAAGCGGGCCGTGCCGCCAGTGGGCAGCACATGGTTGGGCCCAGCAATATAGTCGCCAACCGGGACAGGGGAATGTGGCCCCAAAAAGATCGCCCCAGCATTTCTTAATTTTTCTAAATGCCGCTGTGGCGAAGCAATCATTAGTTCCAAGTGCTCTGGCGCGATCTTATTGGTCAGCTCAATGGCCGCCCTAATCCCCTCCAGCTGAAAAAGCATAATTGTAGCTTGCTCAATGATCGCTTGACGCGCTAGTTGCGTTTTCTGTTTTTCTAGCTCCCGCCGGGTTCCCTCAACAATCTTTTCTGAATCAGTAAATAAAACAGCAAAGGATTTAGGATCATGCTCAACCTGGGCCAAAAGGTCAGCCGCAATAAATTCCGGCTCAGCATCTTCATCAGCAATGATGACCACATTTGACGGGCCAGCCAAGCTATCAATATCAACCAGCCCAAAAAGTTGTTTCTTGGCCAAGGTCACATAAATATTGCCTGGCCCAACGATCTTGTCTACCCGCTTGATTGTTTCTGTCCCTAAAGCCAGCGCAGCAATAGCTTGGGCCCCACCAACCTGATAAATTTCTGTCACGCCTACTTTGGCCGCAGCCGCCAGGACATACGGACTGATTGGCGGCGGAGAAACCAGCGCTACCTCCTTAACACCAGCAACCAGGGCCGGGATCACTCCCATTAAAACAGAAGAGGGATATGCAGCCCTACCACCAGGAACATAGACCCCGGCTCGGGCTAGGGGAATAAGACGTTGTCCTAAAACTACATCCAAAAGCAGGGTTTCAAACCATTCGTCTGGCTTTTGTTTGCGGTGGAAGGCAGTAATGTTTTCAATGGCCTTGGCGATCGCCCGATTAAAGTCACTGTCAGTCATTTGGACTGCCTCTTCAATTGCTTCTTTGCTTAGGCGCAATGCCCCAAGCTCTTGGCGATCAAACTGCTTGGTATATTCCCTCAAGGCAGCATCTCCTCGCTTGGCCACACCAGCAATAATTGACCTAACAGTTGTCTCTTCTGGCGAATCAAGCTTAAATGCTTGGGCCGCCAGTAAAGTTTCTATTGCCGCTGCAATTTCTTCTTGGGCCACAATTTTTATCATTTATGGAGTAATCCTTGTTCCTTGCTGACTACAGAATGACTAGCTAAGACTGCCCCATGCTCAATGATCACATCGTCCTCGATCACACAATGCGCGCCAACTACGCAATCGACCAAGGAAACGCGGTTGCCAATCTTGGTCCCTTGCCAAATTATAGCGCGATCGAGCGAGCAACGCGAGCCAATTGTTACTTGGTCACCAATGACCACAAAATCCTTGATCTCTGTCTCTTTGCCAATCTTTACTTTATCACCAATAACCGATGGCCCTAAGAATTTAACCCCAGTATCAAGCTCAAGCTGCCTGCCAAACCAAAATTTACCATCAGTCCTGGTACCATGGATATTAACCGCGACTTCACCGCGCAGAATAGCCTGGTGCGCCTCTTTATACTTTTGTGGATTGCCAATATCCAGCCAATAGGCTGACGAAGCAAAGCCAAAAATCGGCCAAGCTTCTTTTAACAAACGCGGGAAAAGCTCTCTTTCAAAAGAAAAGGGCACGCCTTTGGGGACCAGATCAAAGATTTTTGGGTCAACCACATAGGTGCCAGCATTGATGGTCCGCGCCGTCACCAAATTCCAGCCTGGTTTTTCAACAAAAGATTTAACCTTCTGTTGCTCATCAACCAACACTAAGCCAAAGGGCGTTGGGTCATCAACTTCAGTCAAGGTTAACGTAACCGCAGCCTGTTTTTGCTGGTGAAAATTGAGCAGTTTAGAGATGTTCAAGTCTGTCAAGACATCACCGTTAAAAATAATCAAAGGCCCACTGTCAAAAAACTCCTCAGCATTTTTCACTGCCCCGGCTGTCCCGAGCGGACTGGACTCAATAGAGTAATCAATCTTAACGCCCCATTTGCGGCCGTCACCTAAAACTTTTTTGATCTCCTGGGAAAGATAATGCAGATTAATTATAATCTCATCAATGCCATGTGTTGCCAAGAGCTCGATCTGATGGATAATAAATGGTCGGTTAATTACTGGGACAATCGACTTGGGAAGATCATTGGTCAAGGGCCGGAGCCTGGTCCCTTTCCCTCCCGCGATAATAACGGCTTTCAACGCGACAGCTCTCTTTTTAAGCGTTCGATAATAGCAACCGGAGAAGGATCAAGCCTCTTTAAGATTGCCAGGTAAACACTGACCAGGTCGCCAAAGAAAATCAACGACAAAAGCCGGGCCAGGGACGATTTGCCCTGGGACCACACCTCACTTATTCCCCCCAACTCCCGACCAATCAAAGATTTGGTAATATCAATCCGCTTCTGTAGTCTAGCTGGGTCATTTTTATCACGCAACAAAACCACGGCAAAGTTATGTTCGCTCCGCTTAAGGCCAGACCAGGGAACAATTTCATTATGGTCCAGCTCAGGAAAAACATTATAGAGCGCAGAAGCTTTGCTGTTTTCATTAAGCTGAGTCTTGAGCCTTAAGCCAGCCGAGGCATATCCACCCCCAGCTAAAACCACCGGTAGTTTACCCAACAATTTATGCGCTAGCTGTTTAGCTGGGTTAACCCTGTAGCTTTTAGCCACGCTATATTCCTCGCGCAACCTGGGCAAGAGCAACAACACCTCTGAAAGCTCTTGGGGATCAAGTTCAATTATTCCCAACTGCCCTAATGCATTGAGCAAACAGCCTAAAAGATACGGCAGTGCGGCCCGAGGTTGCTGGCCGGCTGGGACGACAAAAAGAGGCCAACCAGCCTGGACAGCCAAATCCTTAAGCTTGCCACCTGAGGTTATGGCAATAATTTGCGCCCCCCGGCCCTCGGCTTCTTTGATCGCAGCCAAGGTCTCTTCTGTATTGCCAGAATAAGATAGGGCCAGCAAAGCCGTCCCCTTGGCCACAAAGGCTGGCAGGGAATAATCGCGGTTAACAAACAAGGGGTACCCCAGCTGGTGCGCATACAGATCAAGCACAATATTACCAGCAATCGCTGAGCCGCCCATCCCAGAAATAACGACCTGCTTGACCTGTTTAGCCCGACGCACCGCCACCAGAGGAACAATTCCCAAGGCAGCCTGCAACATCTCGGGCCAAGCAGCCACCGCCTCAAGCATAGCCGCCTTATCCAGCTTTTTAATGGCCTCGTTATTATCTAAGTTCTTAATATTATCAGCCATTTTGTTTAGCAATTAATGAGCGCAACAATTTTGTCGCCTCATGAAGTTGGAGATCGTCATTGTCCTCGGTTTCCGGCAAGGCAAGCTCACTACTTGCTTCTTTAGTTGGAATAATCACTTCAATATCAGGGGTTACCCCTTTCTTGTTGATATCCTCGCCACTCGGCGTTAAATACTTTGCAACAGTCACTAAGACAGCAGAGCCATCGCTCAAGCGCCGCACATTTTGCACGCAAGCCTTGCCAAAAGATTTTGTACCCAAGACCTTAGCGACCTTGTTGTCCTTGAGCGCCCCAGCTAAAATTTCCGAAGCCGAGGCCGAGGCCCCATTAATAATAACCACAGTGGGTTTGCGCCACAACACCCTGCCAGTTGAAGGGATTTGCTCAACCTGATTTTCACGGTCAACGGTTTGGACAATCATGCCATTGTCAATGAACATGCTACCAATATCAATAGCATTTTGCAATAGACCGCCGCCGTTATTGCGTAGGTCAACAATCAAGCCTTTATACTCCTTGGCTTGACGCAAAGATGTCTCAAACTCCCTAGCAGCGCTAACATTTTCAAAGGTGTTAAGCTTAATATAGTAAACATCATTATCAATTTTTTTAGTCTTAACACTCTTGATCTCAATGCTCTCTCTGGCAATCTCAAACACCCTGTTCTCCTTCCACCCATGCCGCAAAACTCCCAGCTTAACCTTGGAGTGCTTTGGCCCCCTGATCAAACTAACCGCCTCTTCCAAGGCCATGTCCTCGGTCTCTTTGCTATCGATCGTTAATATTTTATCGCCTGTTTTAAGCTTGGCTTTATACGCCGGAGTACCCTCGATCGGCGAGATCACTGTTAATTGATGGTCTTTGATCCCAATATAAATCCCGATCCCAGAATATGACCCGCTTAAGCGGATCTTCATTTCCTTATAAGCTTCCGGGTCCACAAAACGCGTGTACGGATCTCCTAAGGACTGTAACATCCCCCGAATCGAGCCGTAAACTAATTTCTGGTCATCAACTTTTTTTTCAACGTAGTCACTTTTAACGATTTCTAAAACCTGCAAATAGGTCTCAAGCTCATGTTCCAGCGAACCTTGGGCTACCACCTTTGTCACCAAAACAAAGCCCAAACTGATAATTAAACAAGCCAGGACCAAATTCCTAATGGTTTTTTTTAACTCCTTCATTTAACCCTCCTTAAATTTTCACTTTGGCAAGTATGGCATCGGATCCTGCGGCTTGCCTTTTAATCGCACCTCAAAATGCAGGTGTGGGCCAGTAGAATATCCTGTGCTACCCACCAAACCAATCACTTGACCTTTGACCACTGTGTCCCCAACCTTTTTGTATAATCGCGATTGGTGGCCATAAACAGTGCTGATCGAATGACCATGGTTGATCACTATCGCCTTGCCATAACCATCCCACCAGCCGGCAAAAATAACCTCGCCAGAATCAGCTGCCTTGATTGGCGTCCCATACTTGGCCGCAATGTCTACGCCGGTATGAAAATCACGCCTGCCCCACAGTGGATGGCGGCGCCAGCCAAACCTGGAAGTAATTTTGCCAATCAATGGCCAGGTCAGCTGGCCACTTCCCCTGACCACCCCATCTCTACTGCCCGCAGCTTTTTTAAGGATCAAAACCTCCAGGTCCTTGGAGCTTTTTCCCAGTTCAGCAATCTTGGCCTCATAAGTCTTACGCCGGACTTTAAGCTGTTCGTAAACTTGAGACTTTTCACTTGCTTGCTTGGTAATCTCCTGTTTTTTTTGGGAGATTTCTTCTGCCAAGCTCTTTATCTCTTTGGTCTTACTTTGTAAGAGCTGTTTTTTCTGGGTTGATTTTTGAAAATCAGTCCTGACCGCCATCATTAGCTCACTGTCAAACTCCACAATTTTACGAAAAAAATAGAGCCGATTAAAAAAATCAGACATTGACTCAGCGGTTAATAAGAGTTGAAAATAGTTTAAGGAACTGTTCTTATAGACCTCGACTAGCCGTTGGCGCAGCCGGCTTTGCTTGGTGGACAAGGCTTGCTCTAATTCGCGTATTTCTGATGCCAAGGTCCCAATTTTCTTTTCGTTAACAGTAATTTTGTTTTGCGTAAGGTTTAAGTTCGTCTTAGTCTTTGTCAGCTCAGTCTTAATGACCACTAGGCGCCCCAAAACTGCTTGCTCTTCTTTTTTGGCCTTCTCTAATTTTTGTTTGTTCTGGGCCAGCTCTTTTTCAATCTCTTTTAGCCTCTGTTCCTCTATTGTCCCAGCCTGTTCAGACCTAACCACACTTCCGCAGATTAAGCTAAGGGACAAAAAAATAAGCAGACCAAGACAAAACACTCGCTTCATTGGATTAGCATCATAACATAATCGCTAAGCAACTGCTACTGATAGAGGGCCCTGTCCCGACGCTGGCGATGATAAGCAATGGCAAAACGATGCGCCTCATCCCGCACCCGCTGCAGCAGCAAAAGCGCTAATGAGCGCGGGGAAAAATGACAAGGTTTTATTGCGTGAGGTAAGAAAAGCTCTTCCTGTTTTTTAGCTAGTCCTACCAGCGGCAAGTCTTTAAGGCCGGCCAAAGACAAAGCCGCCTTTGCCAGCTTAAGCTGGGGCTTACCACCATCAACTAAAACTAAGTCTGGCAGCGGCAAGCCCCTGGTTAAGCCGCCTTGATAGCGCCGGCCTATCATTTCATAAAGTGCTGCAACGTCGTTAGGCTGGCCAACTAGGTGTTTGATCTTAAAGCGGCGGTAATCTTGTTTAAAAGGAGCCCCATTCACAAAAACCACCATGGCCCCAACAATGTTAGAGCCCTGAATATTTGACACATCAAAAGCTTCGATGCGCAGCGGTAGCTTCTTTAATTTAAGGCCCTCCTTAAGCTCGTGCAGTGCCACCAAGTTCACCTGACTGGCTTGGCCTTGCCAGGGTTTGCCCTCAAGCATCTTTTGCAAGATGGCGACCCTGTCCCGGAGCTGGGCCGCCCACTCAAAATCTTGTTTAGCAGCAGCCTGCCGCATCTCCTCGTCTAGCTTGGCTAGCGCGCTGTCAAAATTACCCTCAAGCAGTTCCTTAACCCCAGCCACAACCAAGCGATATTCAGCCTGATCAATCTTGCCCACGCAGGGCCCGGCACAGACACCAATCCGATAATACAAGCAAGGTTGTTCCCTTTTTTTCAAGGGGCCCTTACACCAACGTAAGGGAAAAATTTTCTTGGTCAGCCTAATGATCTCGCGCACCATCCCACCCTGAAAAGGACCAAAATATTTTGCACCATCACCCTCGCGTCGGCGCACCAATAAAAGCCTTGGCCAGGTTTCATTAACCGTTAACTTCAAAAATGGGTAGGCTTTATCATCACGCAGCGCAATATTATATCGCGGCTTATATTTTTTTATCAAACTATCTTCTAAAAGGAGTGCGGCCATTTCTGTGGGTGCAACCTGGTAGTTAAAGTCAGTGGCGCGGTCAAGCAACAGGCGGGTCTTAAGATCAGGCTGTTTAGTAAAATATGAGGTTACCCGCCGGCGGAGGGACTTGGCCTTGCCAACATAAATAACTGACCCCTGCCCGTCCTTAAACAAATAGACACCTGGTTTGGTTGGCAGTTCTTTTAATTTGTCTATTTTATAAGACAGTGGTCGGCTGGGCACTTTTTTGGCCGAGGACATTGCTATTCTTTGGACACAACTTTAACTTTGACCTTGGCGTTTACCCCGCGAAAAAGCTTGATCGCAACATCATAGTCACCAGTCAGCTTGATATGTTCCCCTAGCTCAATCTTTCTCTTATCAATCTCAATCTGAGCCGTACTTTTGATCGCTGCCGCGATCTCCTGAGAGGTAACCGCGCCAAAAAGCTTGCCTTCTTCGCCTGTTTCTGCTGGAATTATCAGCTCAAGAACAGCTAGCTGTTCTGCTATTTTTTCAAAACCAGCTTTCTCGTCAGCCAGTTTTTTTTCAATCTTAGCCCGTCTTTTTTCTAAGGCCGCTAGCGCAGCTGGAGTAGCCAAAGACGCAAAGTTCATCGGCAAAAGATAATTTCTGGCATAACCATCAGATACGGTTACCACCGAGCCTTCTTCCCCTAATTTTGGCACGCTCTTATATAATATGACTTTCATCTTATTCCACCATATACGGCACTAAGCCTAATTGCCGAGTCCTTTTAACAACTTTGGCCACCATCCGCTGGTGCAGGGCGCAACACCCAGAGATGCGGCGCGGAGCAATCTTGCCTCGATCTGTGATAAACCGCTTAACAAAATTAATGTCTTTATAGTCCAGCTCTTTTTTCTCCACGCAAAAAAAACACGGCCGCCGTTTTTTCCGTCTAAACTGATTGATCTTTTTTGGTTTTCGTCGCTCTCTGGTCATTACTTCCTCCTAATTTTAAAAAGGGACCTCGCCCCCTGCTTGATCGGCTATATCCTGGCCAGACGCCTCGTGATTTACAACTGGCGAATCGTGACCTGAAACAGGCAACTTTCTGCCCAACATTTGCATATTTTCAGCCACGATCTCAGTCATGGTCTTAGTTGTCCCGTCCTTACCCTTAAAGCTCCTCACCTGCAGTCGGCCCTCAATCGCCACTGGCATGCCTTTTTTCAAAAACTCGCCACAAATCTCAGCCAGGCGGCGCCAGGCAACCACATTGATAAAATCAACATCTTGGTTGCTGCCACTCTCATCTTTTTTAAAGACCCTATTCACCGCCACTGCAAAACGGGCAATCGGGATCCCTGAGCTGGTGTAACGCAGTTCCGGGTCACGAGTCAAATTCCCAATAATAAAGGCTTTGTTATACATAATTAAAAAGGCAAGTCATCAATCAGCTCTTGATCTGCTGTCCCCTGCCTGACAGGTGCAGCAGAAGGCTTCTGCGCATTTCCAGATAAAAGAAGGACTTCTCGCGCCACCACCTCTGTTACCCAACGACGCTGGCCAGTTTGGTCCTCAAAAGAGCGGATTTGGGTCCGGCCTTCAACCAAAACCAAGGTCCCTTTTGTAAGCCGCTGGCCGCAATTATCAGCCAAGCGGTCCCAAGCAATTACATCAAAAAAATCCGACTCCCTTTGCATTGGTTGCGTTAAACTTAAGCCTTGCGCTGGGGCAACTTCTAATTTGAACTTGGCCATTAACACCCCACCAGCAGTGTTTCTAACCTCTGGATCGGTAATTAATCTTCCAACTAAAATTAAGCGGTTAAGATTGGCCAAGGCCTTCCCCTTGCTCAGGGGCAATGGCCACCCCTTTAATTTCACCGACAGAAACCGCTTCAGCTAAAGGCTCTTCTTTCGTTGATTTGTTTTCAAGCCCAGCTGTTGCACTCTCAACAACTCGAAACACGGAGTAGCGCAGGATATTCTCATTAACCTTTAAATAGCTTAAAAGCGCAGCTGGTAAACTGCTGGCTGCCTCAAAAAAGATCAAAACATAATATGCTTGGCTAAGCTTTTTGGTCTTGCGGAAAATGGAAGCAAGTTTTCTCAAACCCCATTTATCGGTTTTCTTAACCTCACCGCCTATTTCTTTTATTTTATCCTCAACTTTTGTCAAAACAGCATTGATCCGCTCTTCACCTAATACAGGGTCTAATATTAAAGTTAGCTCATACGAATTCAAAGCAAAGCCCTCCTTTTTTCAGACAGTTTATAATTATATCATATGATTAACCAAGGAACAAGGCAAATCTCTTGCCTCAAGCCAGCATATGTACTATAATAAAAAAATACAAGGGGGTTGATTATAATGTTGTCAAATAAAAATCTGTTTGTACTTTTAATGTTTGTAGTCGTTGCCGCAATCTCTCTCTGGGCAGTTTTACTGGGCGGGTGTTCTGCCACCAGTGAGCTGGAAGGCCTTACTAGCACAACAACTACCACTATTACCCTAGCACCTGGCGTAACTACTACCACTACCACCATTACCTTAGCTCCTGGCGTAACTACCACC
>PEYM01000006.1:12100-14730 GCA_002774365.1 Candidatus Saganbacteria bacterium CG08_land_8_20_14_0_20_45_16
TAACTACTACCACTACCACCATTACCTTAGCTCCTGGCGTAACTACCACTACAGTGGCTGGGACTACAACAACAACTACTACTACTGCTGCTAGGGCAACTACTACCACCTCTACCACCACAACCACTGCTGCCGGGGCAACAACAACGACAACCACGAGTACAACCGTCACAACCATTGCTGAAGCTAGGGGTTATGATCTAGATGATGAATATCCTGACATTTTGATTGGGGCACGGGGGGATGACAGGGCGGTGATCTACCTTGGAAGACCAGATATCAATAGTGCTGACCTACCGGCTTGGGATCATAATCCGAGAACAGCCGATCTCTATGGTCACGCAGTGGCGGCCTTAGGCGATATTAACAACGACGACCTCCCTGACATAATAGTTGGCGCTCCTGACCATGACGTTGCCGACGCTTTTGGTGAGGGTGAGTATGGAGGAAGGGCTACTGTTTATTATGGAAAAAACAAAACTGTTGTTGGGGGCGGGCATGAGGCTGGAATAAGCGACAGCTCCGGTCATATAGCACAAGCAAATGATGGGGACGATCATCTGGGCTGGAGCGTGGCCAAGGTTGGCGATATTAATAATGATGGTAAGCAGGATTATGTTTATGGGGCGTATGGCAATGATTTCACGAATGGTGAAAGTTATTCTGGTTCAGCTAGCATTGTCTTTGGCGATGAGGATTTGAACGACGGAGGCGATCATTATTTACATCTTATTGGCAGAGGTGGAATTGGTCCACTGACTGGCGTAGAAAGCCTTATAACCTCTGGCCGGTTTGGTTGGTCAGTTGCCAGCGCCGGGGATGTTAGCGGTGATGGCCGGCCCGATGTAATTGTTGGCGCACCATGGGATGATTGCAGCAGAGTCGAAACCCCAGATACCGATTACTCAGGAGCTGCTTATATATATTTTAGTAGCGACGCACTAAAAAATGGCCCGGCCCCAGAGATTAGCGGAAGTCTTTCTGTGGGTGATGCTGATGTGACAATATTCGGTACTTCTGGCGAGAGATTTGGCTATTCAGTCGCCTCTGCCGGAGATTTTAATGGTGATAGTAATGATGATATTATTGTGGGAGCTACTGATGCTTATAGCACAAGTGGCGCGGCTTACATATTTTATGGACCATTTACCACTGGGACTATTTTGACGGCTGAAGTCGACTACGATGTTAAAATCTATGGTGCAATGACTGGGATAAACAGCTTGGGCTCTTTTGTTCATCCAGCTGGCAATATTTATACCAACGGGGCCAGTGCTACTTGTGATGACGTGATTGTTTGTGATCAGGATTATAGCAGTGGCCATGGCGCGGTGATGCTCTTTGCCGGCGGGGATTTTCCGCATCACACGTCATTTAATGTGAATTCGACTACTTCAGGGGGGCTAAACACCAGGGTTGGTTTTATTTATGGACAAGGTGCGAACAATTATTTTGGTTGTTCGGTTGATATTGGTAATGTGACAGGGGCCAGCAATCTGGTTGTTGGCGCTAAAGGGGCCGACAAAGGCAAAGTTTATGTTATTAGAACCAGCTCGGCAATAAACACATCAACATTAGATAGGATTGATGACCTAAGTCATACCATAACTTTTCAGGGCCAGAGCTCTGGAGATCAGTTTGGCAGTTCGGTTAGTGTGATGGACTAGGCCTGAAATCAACTAAACATTAAACCTAACTAAGACCAGGTCGCCATCTTGGACCAGATAGTCGCGGCCTTCGGTTCGCAGCAGCCCAGCCTCTCGCGCCTTAGCCAGGGAGCCGGTTTTTTGCAAATCAGAAAAACTAATAATTTCAGCCGCGATAAAACCCTTGGCCATATCAGAATGAATTTTGCCAGCCGCGGCTTGGACCGTTGTCCCTTTTTTCACAGTCCAGGCTCGGCACTCTTTGTCATTGGCTGTAAAAAATGTCACTAAGTCTAGCAGCTCGTACCCAGCCCTAATCAAGCGCTCAAGACCAGAAGATTCCAAGCCCAGCTCCCTAACCTCATCTGCTGAAAGCTCGGTTAGCTCTGCCTCAAGCTGGGCTGAGATTGGGATAACTTTTCTTTGGGTCATTTGCGAAATTTGGTCAACTAATGCTTGATTGCCTGATTCGTCAACATTAGCCACAAATAAAACCGGCTTTAGCGTCAAGAGAGGGATATCTAGCTCTCCTGAAAACTCCCTCGCTGGCTTGCCTGCAGCTAAGTGCTCTTTTAGTTTTTCAAGGAGCGCGACCTCGGCTAAGATTTTTTTATCTCCAGACTTTGACCTTATCTTTGCCTCATCTAATCGTTTTTCAACCAAGGCTAGGTCAGCCAAAATCAACTCTGTCTCCACCACGCCAAGATCAGAGAGCGGGTCAACTCCCCCTGCAACATGAACAATGTTTTCCTTGGAAAAACAACGGACAACATGGGCAATCGCCTCAACCTCGCGAATGTGCGATAAAAACTGGTTCCCGAGTCCCTCCCCTTGATGCGCCCCTTTGACCAAACCAGCAATATCATAAAATTCAATCGTAGCTGGCACTGTCTTGGCTGACCCCATGATCTCTTGGATTTGAGCTAAGCGCCCGTCTGGCACAGCCGCCACACCAACATTGGGCTTGATCGTGCAAAAAGGGTA
>PEYM01000119.1 GCA_002774365.1 Candidatus Saganbacteria bacterium CG08_land_8_20_14_0_20_45_16
CAGGACATTTTTACTTTGCTAAGAACCGGACATTTTCACTTTGCCTTGACATTTTGGCTTATTAGAGAAAAAAATTGAGCAGCCCGCCAGCTAAAAGAGCAGCAAAAATCATTATTGCGGTGGCCTTAGCTGTTTCCTTGGCACCTAATTCACGCAACAAAACCACAAAAGTCGCGATACAAGGGAAAAACATTGAGAGGACGACTGAAGCCACAATCAATTGTTTAATAGTGAGTTGTAGCGGCAAAAGCATGCCAACTGCTACATCTTTGCGCAAAAAGCCAATTACTATAGGCAAGACAGTTTCTTTGGGCAAACCCCACAAGCTAGCCACAACTGGCGCAGCTAAATTAGCCACAAAATTAAACAACCCAAAATAATAAAGTAAATTCACTAATCCTACCCCAACAAGCACAATTGGCAGTGCCTCAAAAAGAAAACTTTTAATACGATATTTAAGCTTAATATAAATAATCTTAAGTGGTGGCAAACGGTAGGGCGGGATCTCCAGCAAAAGTTCTGGGCTAAAGCCTGGCAAGGCTTGGTTGAGGACAAAGCCAATCACTAGCCAGGAAATAAATAAAGAAAGATAGACTGTCAAGAGAGGCCAAGCGCCATAACGGCCCAAGACCCCGATAATCATGACTTGCAGGGCTGAACACGGCACCCCGATTGAAATTAGGGTTGAGGCAATAAACCGTTCGCGCCGGCTCTCTAAAATCCTAGTCGCCATAATCCCCGGGACATTGCAGCCAAAGCCCAAGATCGTCGGCACAATGGCAAAACCATGTAAGCCTATGCGATGCAAAAAAGTATCCAGTAAAATCGCTAATCTGGGCAAATATCCCGAGTCCTCTAAAACACCCAAAACCAAATAAAATGAAAATATATAAGGTGCGACCGCGCCTAAGGGAATAAAAATCCCGGTAGTCAACAGCCCAAACGATTGAAAATAATCAACTTGACCATCAATTAAATTCCCAATTAAAATATGATGCAAGAACCCCCATCCCCCTAAAAGCTTACTCATCTGCATAACCAGGGGAGTATAAAAATTGGCAAAGAACGGCTCAAACAAATAGTGGATTAATCCCTCCCCAATAAAACGGACAACAGCAAACGCTAGAAACGCAACCACCAAAGCCATCGGTAAACCCGTCAGCGGCCTAATGGTCAAATCCTGCAACCACTCAACCAGGGTATGACGGCGCTGTTCGATTTGCTGTACTCGGGAGATCAACTTGCCAACATCTTCCCAGCGCTCCACTAATGAGTGCTGGCGCACCGCCCTGGCGCGGGTCCGAAAGATTTCAGCGGTCAACATGGCAAAACCTTGACCAGTTACTGCGACCGTCGGCACCACTGGGACAGCCAGCCATTTTGAGAGGGCTTGGACATCAATTTTTATCCCCTTGTGCTCGGCCTCATCAGAAAAATTCAGCGCCACAATGATCGGCACTTTCTTCTCCATCAGCTCAATGGTCAAATAAAGGTTTCGTTCTAGATTAGTCGCATCAACAATATTGATAAGGACATCGCCTTCTGCCATCATCTGGCAGGCAACTTCTTCGGCTTTGCAAGTCGGAGTTAGAGTATAAGTGCCAGGGACATCGATCACTTCAACCTTCTCTTGACCGATCAAAGTATATCCTTTGGTATATTCAACGGTTGTGCCAGGATAATTTGAAGAAATAACATGGACCCCAGTCAAACGGGAAAAAAAGACACTTTTGCCAACATTCGGATTACCAATTAAAAGGATCTTTCTCATTGGTCAGGCTCAACAATCACTTTAGCAGCCAAGCCATGGCCAATCCCCAGCCGCGTCTGCCCGATCTCAATAGTGATCGGCCCCCTTAAAAACATGCCGCCTAGCTTTTTGATTTTTTTCCCTATCCGTATTCCCATGGCTTCAAGCCGGCTAGAACCGCCATGACAAGCTTCAAAAGCTATTACAGTAGCTGATTCACCATCGGCTAAATTGACCAGACTAACTTCCTTTTTCATTACAATCCTTACATACGCCAAAGATCTGCAAACGATGGCTTTGGTTTTTAAATTTGCGCTGGCGGCAGAGCGCCTCCTGTCTCTTTTCAATTACCGGGTCAAAAAACTCAATTACCCGATTGCATTTTAAACAAATAAAATGATCGTGGTGGTCAGCGACAAGATGTTCATAACGCTTTTTCCCCTCGCCAAAATCCAGCTCCCTGGCTAACCCAGCCTCTTTTAACAAGCGCATTGTCCGGTGCACCGTAGCATAACCAATTGATCGATCAACCTTTTTCGCCAGGACAAACAACTCATCAACCCCCAAATGCTTGCAGCTCTTTAAAAAAGCCTCAACAATAACCTCGCGCGGCCGGGTATATTTTAGTTCCTGGCTCTCCAAATATCTGACAAATTTTTCTCGATCCTTTTTCACCCTACCACCTAATTGAAATTGATTATCATTATCATTATGAGCTATTGATCTTTCTCTGTCAAGCAACGGCCAACAAAAAAGCCCAGGCAAGCTTGCGCCAACCTGGGCTTAAAATAAAAGATATATCAGCTACTTTTTCATCTGTTGCTGCATCATATTGTTTATTTGATCCTGCATCTTTTTATTCATCATCTGGTTGTTCATCATCTGGCCCTTGTCCATCATGTTGCCCTCCATCCGATGATAGCCTGACATCCCCCATCCCATCATCCCGCCGTAAATTGTGCCGTAAAACAGCATTACCAAAGCCACCAAAGCAATAATCGCAGCAACAACCTGACCAACGGTTTTGACCAGGCCAGATTCTTTATTCGCTAGCACATAAACCACATAAGCAAAACCAAAAACCATCACCACAGAAACCAAAGACATCCAAATCATCCCATCTATCATGCCGTACATCATATTCATTTCACCCCCCTTTTACTTTATTCTAGGTCGAAACCTTTTCATTGTCAACGAATTTGTCACAATGTAGCAGCAACGTGATAATGTCCGGATTGGGCAAAGTGAAAATGTCCGGTTTTGGT
>PEYM01000030.1 GCA_002774365.1 Candidatus Saganbacteria bacterium CG08_land_8_20_14_0_20_45_16
GGGCTGGCGGCTGACCTTTGCCCTGTCCCGATTTCCTGCCTGTCGACAGACAGGTCACGGAATGGTTAACGCAGTCTTCCCTCGGCGCACTCATAATCATCCCTCCTATAAATTTTCCGTCTTGCCTAATAGATAGCAACTTTATTACCAAGGGAAAAAGATGATTACACGAGAAGGATCACAACAAAAACGTAGTGCTGCTACAAAAATGTATTACAGATTGTTCGAAAAAGAAGTAAAATGAAATAAGCTAAATCTCAAATCCTATCCTATTCTTGGGCTTTTCCTCAAATTCAACCATCTTGCGGATGGCGTCAAATATAGCTTCTATCTCAATATCATGCCTTTTATATTTAGTTGCCAAATCCTTTAGCCTGCGGGCGATCTCTGTGTGGCTGGCTAGAAATCTACGCAGTTTAGTAAAAGCCCTCATAATCTGGATATTGACCTGAACAGCTCGGTCACTCTTAAGGACAGAAGATAACATTGCCACACCATTTTCTGTAAAAGCATTTATATTTTTTGAATATTTTACTTTTGAGGATATCGCAATTTGCGATATCCTTATTTTTTCCTCTTTTGACAAAGAAAACATAAAATCATCTGGAAATCTTTCCTTGTTTCTTTTGACTTGTTCATTCAACCTCCCCGTGCCAACTCCATAAAGCCCACCCAAATCAAAATCCAACATCACCTTTTGTCCTCGAATAATGTAAATCTTGCTCTCAATCCGTTCAAGCGGCAGCAAATTACTCATGCTGCACCTCCTAGATCAAGGGTAGCAAGTTTATTGCCAAAAAGAGATAATCGAAAATAGAAAATTAACAACGGGGAATATTTGCTGTGATATTAATCAAAAACCACCACTATTTACTATTCACGATTTTCAACTTACTAATTCTGGTATCGAGATTTCGACAGCTAAACAACCCCTATCAGCGAGGAAGAAACAAGAAAAGGATCAATATCCATTTGTTTTAATTTTTCACGAGCAGAAGCCTCGTCAGAAGCAGCAAACCCAGCCACAACCAAATGCCCAGTCATGGCCGCCTGCATAGCAATCTTAATCACTTGGACATCTTCTAAAAGCTCAATAATGATCACATCGTGGTTGTGCTTTAAGAGGGCCCGAAGATGAGCAGCCGGAGAAATAGCCTGGGAGCTGCACTCAATTACTTTAGGAAGGGTAACAATTTTACGGCCGTCGCCCTCGAAGTGGTTTAATATCTCTGCAACAGAAAGCCCAGGAATCAAGACTAAGCCCTGCTCCTTTTTTAACAATCCTATCTCAGCTATCATGCAACCCCCTTAAAATATTAAGACCCAAAAATTTATAGCAATTCTAACTAATCCTATAATAATCTGTCAGCTTTTGCAATGATTTGTGGCATTAACCGCAGGCCATTTTCAAGGTCAGGCCTTGTACTCATAAAACAATGCTTTCATACACAATTTTGTAGTCAGCCACAAGGGCTATCTCGCTTAGGGCGCGTATCTCATAAAGGTAAAGTTGCCAGCCGCAATTCCATTAAATTTACCCTGATCATTAAGCAAGATCCGCTGCAAATAAAAACGGTAGGCCACTGGTTGGCTATTTAGCTCTGATAAAAAGGTGATCGGGCTGATAAAAGAGTTATTAGTGTAAAGCGCCCCCAAATCGCTCAAAGAAGAATACTCCATGGTCGCCCGCTCAGTATCAGACAGGCTCAGCCGCCCTGTGTCAGGATCAACTTCTAAGGTTGTGGCCCCACTGGTTGCGCCATAAACAGTGATCTCTGTGGTATAAGCCCAAGAGTAGCCAGCCGGGATAGCCACACTGCCAACTTCTGTAGTGCTCCAACAGAAAACAGGTTTTCTTTCCCCGACATTGGTTAGTTGATAGTATTGGATCGGATCTCCTGGGTTAGCAATTGCTGTCCCATCGATCAAGGTCACACTTGGCTCAGGAATCCCTACCATTTCCACCGTAACCGGCGTGGTAATAGTACTCGTGTCTGTCAAAAGAGCCGCCAGGGTAAAACGATTTGTGCCAGCAGTAACAACCGGCCCATCACTATTAGATAGGCGGTACACATTGGTCCCATCAGCTGATAAGGTCACAACCGTTGTCCCGCTAGCACTAAGCAAAGTTACTGATTCAACCGTACTGCCAGCTGGGGTAAAGATCTGCGTGGTCCCGCCAACTTTCCAACCACCATAAGAACCATAATACAAATTAACATCCTCAAAAAATGGAGTAGAGGTACTAACCCCAGTAGCACTAAGATAACCTAGATTGCTGGCAAAAGTGGTATTATCAATAGCCTGTCCTGGGCTTAAGAAATTTGCTGCGATAAAATTTTTAAGCGCGATCTGCTGGCCAACGTCAAGGGTCGCACTAGCCGTGATCACCAAAGGATTAGCCGCGTCAAAAACCAAATACTCAGGCTGGGTCAAAGCCTCATCAGATAAGCCCACAGTCAAGCCATCATATTGCGTTTTGATCTCCTGCAGCCTGGTGCCAAAACTAGTAATAATATTACTGCTATTTAGGGCTGTCCCAGTCACTGCCTCATCAACCGCGGTAATCACCTCAGCCACAGTCTTAGAGGTACCATTAAGAAAAGCCTGAGCAAACGCCTCGGTAATTTCTCTGGGGATAAGATAACCAGTCCCAGCACCGTTCAAAATTATTTCATTAATATATTTTGCGGCTTTGTTCGCGTCATTTTCCGTAATCGCGCTTTGGCCCAAATTTTCTAGCCTTAATTTTTGAAAAGCCTTTTCAGCGTTGCCATTATTTTCAGCAATCCCACCAGCAGCCGCGTCAACCTGCGTCTTATTAGTCGTGGACATTGAAGGTAATGTCAGCAGATCATTGTTGACCAAATTTTCAGTGTCATCAACCACCAAGTTCTTGAGCTCAGCCATTGTCCCCTGGTCGACAGTTAAAGTCGAAAATTGGTCTTTGATCACTCCGTCAAACATCTCAGTGGCAATGGTTGTTTCTGGAGTCTTGTCCAATGCAGAATGAGGCTGAAGTAGTGGTCTATTTCCAATGCAAAATGAGGCTGAAATAGA
>PEYM01000060.1:0-3294 GCA_002774365.1 Candidatus Saganbacteria bacterium CG08_land_8_20_14_0_20_45_16
TCCCAAAATATGCCGATTTCTTGCTAACCAAAACCGGACATTTTCACTTTGCCCAATCCGGACATTATCACGTTGCTGCTACAGCATAAGAAAGACCATTGACTATTGACCATGGACCATGGACAATTGACATAGGACATAGGACCTCGGACATAGGACATTTCCCCATGCAAGTTTTTTGCCGGTTATTACGATAGATAATATAGAGGAAAGTCTCATAGTATCTTTTGGGGGAAATATATTAAATGTCAGGCGAAAACACTATAAGAGTTAATCATCAAGCTCCCTACTTAGAAAGAGTTGCTGGAAGTTTTGATGCTATTAGTTTACATCAAGATATTGTTGCCTTTGTTGATCCAACCGGTATCCCAATTCATGTTGGTGAACTCACCTACCGCGACCGAAACCCGCGAAGAACAGATGCCCCTGCTTCTACGCCATCCACAGCTAATCAAGAAAGATTAGACACCGCCCTCACCAATCTTAGAATCCCTGGGGGAACAGGAACAAACACCAATCAACAGAAGGCTGAGATGGTTGACCTCAGATTACGCCGCATAACCACTGCTCTAGATAATAGTAGTAATACTTATGACCTAGACAGGGTAAGAGCTTATCTAACTCGTAGAGGTCTTTCACTAGAAGATGTTGCTAGCATTCGACCGAATACCACTGATGACGAAGTTATTGCTGCCTTATTAAACAGCTTACGCCAAAACCCTAATCATTATCTTGCCACTGACCACGCTACCCCCACCCCTGCCACTGCCACCCAACAAAGTACTCTCCCTACTATTAGAGAAATCCTTCATTCACTCGGTGTAACCTATGAAGTAGCTGATAGTATTTTGGAAGATGGTGTTATCACCTGGCAAGAAGCCCAAAGTCATGGCTTGATGTCACGCGCTTTCTTTAACCTGGCTGATAATAATATGGACGCGGAGAGGACCAACGGCAATGGCGAACTTAGCCAAGCAGAACAAGACCGCTTAATCCAAGTCGCGGTCAGGTACGCCAGGGCCACCGGCCAAACAGTTGACGCGATCCTTGAAAGATATAATAGTGCGGCCTCTTTTGGCAACACTAATTTGGCAGCCATGGAAGGGGCCAGGACCCAATTGATCGGCCAGTTAAGAGGCAAAGACTTAAGCACCCCAGAAGCAGTCAGAACAGCGTTAACTGAAATCGGCATTAGCAGCGACGTGATTGACCTGGTGCTTGGTTTTGTCACTGATATTAATGAGATGACAGCTGAGGTCGTAGCTGCGGCGCTTATCCGTGTTTCTGAAGCAGCCAGGGATGGCGATGGGACAATCGCCCGCCGCTTTACTGCTACTAGACACACCCAGAGCACGATTATGGATTGGCTCCATGGTGGGACAGGTGTTGGCAGCGGGGCCAGCGCCCCAGCTATCACTGCTGAACAAGAAAACAGCATCAGGGACAATCCGCAATTCAGAGAGATTTTCCGTTATGCCAGCCGGGGCCGGCGCAAACAATTGGCCATTGAATTTGTCAGACAATACACCCAGCAAGGTCAGGTTGATCTAGGCCGAGCAGCCATGCGCTTGATCCAAGAAGAGGCTAATTCAAGAATCGCCCGCAACCAACATGTTAACATGGAAGGACTAGATCACCTTGACCAAGACGATCAAGTGAGGCAGACCTTTGCTGATACCTATCTGGCCCAGAATCGTTATGAAGATGCTTTTAATTATGCCAGGACAATGTCTAGCGGCCAAGAGCGGACCAGAATTTTGAGCAGCATTGTGGCTGCTTGTCTAGCCACTGGTAATTCCAGAAACGCCAATGCAGCTATTCAGGTCCCAATCGAGGAAAGGCTTGACTTGGCTTATACAATTCTCACTTACAGAGAAGGCGACGCCCCTCTCCTGGCCAATGAACAAACAGAGCAGCAATTGCTTACTTTAGCCAAAAACTATAGTGAATCAGAAATTTCTCTACCCAATGGCGAAGAGATCCGGGGTCAGGCTTTGCAAGTCATAGATGAAATGATTGCTAGATATTCAGGGACCCATGAGGTACCACGCGGCGAACAAGGCCGGCCAATTACCCTTAACCAATACAGGACCCAATTACAAAATGAGGTTGAATTTACACCATTAAATGTAGCCACAATTAGACATAGGATTTTCCCTGCTGGCCAGCCAGATGAGTCTGTCAATACCTCAAGGTTCCCTCAAGCAATGACAGATTTGGATGGAATAGTACAGCAAGCAAATAGAACCATAAGTGCAAGTAACAGCTCTACAGCCGCGGTCCTGCAAGCCAGATTAGAACGAGCCCATGCCTTAACTCTAATGGCTGAAATTGCCTGGTATCAGGGAGACCAGATGTGGCGAAGCGTACATATGGCATTATCAAGAAGTGAACTTGAACGAACCAATGCCTTCCAAATGTTTGAACTGTCAGCAAGAATAGCCAGACAAGCTACTCTGGAGTTTGGCATGGTACTGGACGGCATTAACACTGCAACTGAAGGCTCACTGGTTGGCACTAATTTGCGCGACCAAATTCCGTTTATCGGAAATATGAAGATCAATGCCGCTTCTATAATCGCCAAACCAATCTTTCAGCAACGCCGTAACTGGCAATCTAATGCCGAAGGCAATGGTCGGCGCAGTGCTCATGCCTATACACTAAGATATCTTTTTGGGCTTTTAGCACAGTATATTCCACAAGATTCAGTGGTGCGCAATATTGAGATCCCGCAAACCGCCAATGAAGAAGACAGCAGAACAACATCTTCAGAGCTTTTCAAAGGGATGGTCAGCTTGCGCCACGACGAGGCTTGGGACGAGGTCCCAGATCGAAGACATAACCGCCATGATATTAGTGCCCGCCCAGGCATGGATACTTCAATATTGGTACGCTTTAATGCCTTGTTCCCAAGCGGAGTAGCAACTGGCGGCAGCGCAACAAATGCAGCTCCTGCCGCTTCAGTAAGACGAACGCCAGGCGGCGCAACTGGAGCACAGGCCTTACAGGATGCACAGGCTGCTGTAGCTCATTTTAATACATTAAATACTGCTCAACAACAGCTTCCAGCAAATATTACAACTGCCAGAACCGCTGTTCAAGCTGCGATAGAAGCTAATCCAAGAGGTCAAAGAAATACTGACGCACAAGCCTTGCTAGCTGGATTACCCCAGGCGCCACAAGGTGATAATAACCCTCTCCCTACCGAGGTAACTGCATTCAGTACTGCTGCTGCTCATTTCAATGCTGTTCCAGAATCTGATATCATACCCAACATTACAAGAAGAAATCAAA